>JBOGLX010000205.1:0-17339 GCA_050745765.1 Occallatibacter sp.
AAAAACCTTCCCTCAGCGGCTAAAGCCGCGCTGATTTTGGGCCACTTACGGCACGACTAAAGTCGTGCCCTTTCAAACCCGGACTTCCACCACGGGCCGTTAAGCCGCCATGCTTTCAGAATATGCATCCGGCGGTAGGCGAGCCGTTGCGCTACTGTGCGCAGACCATTGTTGGCGGATCGGGCGAGACCTACGCCACAATCTCGCTATTGCCCATACCGGGCGGGAATGGCAGCGCGCTCATTCTTCAGGGTCTTCACCAGGAAGCAACTGAAGCTACAGGGGATTTTCTCGCCGACGCAAACAAGCGAGGCCAGTTGCAGCATGCCCTCGGAATCTCCGGAGTTCACAGTCAACCGGTCTACTTTGAAGCTCTCATCCGCGTGCAGGCGATCGCCGGTGCGCCA
Organism: Occallatibacter sp.; assembly: GCA_050745765.1. Taxonomy (GTDB): domain Bacteria; phylum Acidobacteriota; class Terriglobia; order Terriglobales; family Acidobacteriaceae; genus Telmatobacter. The sequence goes on from JBOGLX010000205.1 coordinate 408, forward strand.
AACACCACTTCAATCGTCGACGCGCGTGTGCTTCATCCATGAACATCCTTCGGATAACATTCTGCCGCTTACGGCTTCAGGATCCGATTGTATATCAGGCGGGATCAGCGGCATTACCTTGGCGGAGAGAAAGTGGATTACGCCCGCCACAAGCCGCCCGCTGCAGTGCACCACGGCCACATCGCCCTTGCGCTCAGTTCTGAATGGTGAGAGAGTCCAGCGTTTTTTCGTGTGCCACACAGAAAATTCCCTCTGGGGGCCGGGGTGACCAATCCAAGTGCCCCAACCTCCCCGCGTCTTTGTTTTTGCGGCGAGCGTGGGATTGACCGCCGATCAAGCCGTGTCGAGTTCGAATTTCGCAGTCGCTCGCCCGGTCACGTCGATCAGTTCGTTGCACGCCACCTGGCACTGCTCGATCAGATCCACCATAGGCAGAAGCCCCTGCCCGTTCTTGACCAGGAAGCTGGCCAATTCTTGCTCGTTGACTTTACCTTGGTTGCGGATGGTGCGATAAGCTTTCTTCACGGCGGTTCTCCTTGTAAAAGGGTTGACATCCCGATTCTTCCAGAACCAGGTCGAGCCGCCGCTCAACTTTCAACTACAGCCGGGACACCCTCGAAGGTAAGAATGTTTCAATGTGATGTCGCATGGCGCCGATAGGACGGGCGTTCAGAAGTCGACAGCCACCTTCCGAGAAGCCATCGATGCCGCGGCGCCTGCGAACGGGCCTGCCACAGTCTATGTTCCGGACGGGCTTTACGTCGTGGGGAACGTGATATTAAAATCGCACGTAACTCTCTATCTGTCCGGCGGGGCAGTGGTACAGGCTTCTAAGGATGCAGCGGATTTCAGCAGGAGCTTCGTCGTTGGCCATCCCGGCTATTACGGCTAAAAGCCGGAAGAGCGGACTTGGTTCATCAGCACTGCCCTTCATGCATCGAATGTGACGATCCGAGGGCGTGGAGTGATTGACGGCTCGGGATCGTATCTCACTGAGCCGGAGCACGGTTTCCTGCTGGACGATCTGATCGTTCCGATGGCGGCGTACTTCACGATCGACGGCATTGTGGGGTGGGATGCAGGGTTTTGGGCGTGGACGCCGGACCGGTCAAACCATGTGAAGATTGTGAATTACACAGGCATGCAATCCCTAACGTATCAAGACGATGGAATCGATCTTGTTGATGAAGATCAGGCCGTGGTGATGAACCATGTGATCGTGATCTCGCGCAACGATTGTTACTCGACTAAGACATGGGGACCGAACGGGCTTGCCAAGCACTGGCCCGGTGAACCAGAGGTGGTCTCGAATGTGCTGATACATAATGCAGTCGCTTGGACGACGGATGGAGCTTTCAAAGTGGGGCAGGGCGATTTCCAGAGCCAAAGCCGTGTGACTGTGGTTTGAGGATATGTATACTGGGCGCATTGGGCGATCTACATCAAGTCGAACCTCCCGGAGTCCGAAACAGCCTCACCTGTCTCGGATCTCACTTACAGGAGCATCGATGCCGAAGCGCCCCTTTCACGACAGATAACAAGCGGTTCACCTGGCTGTACATTGAGTTGCCATTCGCATCGTTAACTAACCTAAACATCAACCACGTGCGCGTGAGGACGAAAAGCCCAGCGATGATTACTACCGCTGATCATGGAACCATTCGCGGCTTCCACGTGGACCATGTCGTGGTGGATGGAAAGAAGTTCATGAGCTTCGACGACATGGGAGTGAATTTGAGCGGGGTGAATCTGTCGGATGCCACTATTGACGGCCACCCGGCACTCCGGCACCCCGGCACTTTTGAGTTTTGCGATATCCCAGGTATGACAACCCGGATCGACAGTGATTTCCCACGATATGCGATCGCAGCTACTCCCCAAGCTCAGCCTCATTGCAAATGGGTCGATGCCAAAACTGTGGAGCGCTTGAAAGCTACACCGTGTTGAACTTGCGGGGTAAGGTTGCAGGCCCTCAGGGTTCTGCAGGGAGCGATGAATCTCCTATCGGATGAAAGGAAGGTATGGCAAATGATATTCCCGAAAGCTGTTAGCGGTGCGGCAAAGGTGTGTGCTCTACTGATATTCCTTCCGGCCTCGCTGACCTTTGCACAGGGCGAGATCACGTTGTCTTCGCAAAGCAGCTTGTCAGCAGAGCTTGACCCGGCCACGGGCAATTACCGCATCCGGGCGGAAAACCCACAGTGGAGCTTCAGCGGGACCCTGACTAGCGCCGCAATCGGCGTTCGCAGGGCCGGCGGGCAGGACCGCATCGGCGCCTATCACGAACTGACGTTTACATGGCAACACGGCGAGACGCCGCTCCAGGGCACAATTCGCCTTTATCAGGACCGTCCGGTGGTTCTCTTTGAATACAAAAACCTGCAGGCCGCGAGTCCGGCATCCGTCGCCTTTCCCAGTTTCACAGGCGTTCCGGCGGGCCTCCACCACTTCAGCTATAAGAACGGGCCGTTTGCCGCGCCGCAGTTTGAGCTGGGACAGTACGGCACGCCGTGGCTGCTGTTTGACGACAAGGCAAATGCAGCCGTGATTTCACCCGCTTCGCACTTCATTATTGCGGCCATGCACGGCGATGGGAATCATCTCATCGAGAGCGGCCTGAACGAGCAGCTCCTCGGCGTACCGGCCGGATTTGCGCAACAGACGTTGATGGCCATCTCGCCCGGCATCCGGCACACCTTCGATACATGGGGATCGGCGCTGATTGCGTTAGGCGGCAAAACGCGTCCGAGGAACGAAAGCGACATCACACTGAAGTATTACGGCTATTGGACCGACAATGGCGCGGCCTACTACTACCGATTCGATCCGGCTCTGGGATACGCAGGCACGCTGGAGGCCGTCATCGACCGCTATCGCGAGGAGAAGATCCCCGTGCGCTATCTGCAACTCGATAGCTGGTGGTACGACAAGTCGTATCCGGGCATGAGCCCCGACGATCGCACGGGAACCTGGAAGGCGTCCGGCGGCATCATGCAGTACCGCGCCGATGCTTCTCTCTTTCCGCAGGGACTGGAGGCGTTCCAGAAAGCCGTAGACCTTCCCCTCGTCGTTCACAGCCGCTGGATCAGCGAGCAAAGCCCCTACCGCGAGAGTTATCAGATCTCCGGCATTGCGCCGGTGGGCGCAAAGTGGTGGAACGATACCGCGGAGTATCTCGAATCGAGCGGCGTCGTGACTTACGAGCAGGACTGGCAAAGCCGTATTACGGAGCAAACGCCCGCCTTCAGCGACACCGTCGATACAGGCGACAATTTCTACAACCACATGGCCGATTCCTGCCAGGCTCATCGCCTGACCATGCAATACTGCATGGCGCTGCCCAGTGATTTTCTCCAAGGCAGTCTGTACGGCAGTCTTACTTCGATTCGCACCAGCGACGACCGCTTCTCTCCGCCCCGCTGGAGGGATTTTCTTTACACTTCGCAGCTCGCCTATGCCATCGGTTCATGGCCGTGGACGGATGTGTTTTTCAGCCATGAGACTGACAACATGCTCATCGGCACTCTCTCCGCAGGGCCGGTGGGCGCGGGCGACGCGCTGGGAGCCGAAGACAGGAAGAACATCATGATGGCGGTGCGCGGCGACGGCGTGATCGTGAAGCCCGACGTGCCGCTCATGCCGCTGGACCGGATGTACATTGAAGACGCGGCAGCCGCGGCTGCGGGCGCGGCAAACAAGAGGTCCGGGAACGAAACGCCGCACCACGGCCAATCGCCCTTCATCGCCAGCACCTGGACAGACGACGGCGCGATCCGCACGGCCTACGTGTTCGCGTTCAGCCGCTCGCCAGTCGTGTATCAGACCGTGCGCTTTACTCCTGAAGAGGCCGGAGCCGCATCGCCTGCCTGTGTTTACGACTACTTCTCGCACCTCGTGAGCCACGTCGGCGGCGGAGAGGAATTCAAGGCGTTTATCGGTCCGGACGAAACCGGCTATTACGTTGTCGCGCCCACCGGGCCGAGTGGGATCGCGTTCTTCGGCGACCGGGGCAAATTCGCCTCGATGGGCAAAGAACGAATTGCGTCGGTCGAGGAGGGCGCGCACTCGGTCATGGCCCAGGTGCTGTTTGCCGCCGGTGACGGCTCCGTCACGCTGTTCGGCGACGCGCCATCCGCACCGTCGGTCGTGGTTCATGGCGGAAGTGCCGGCGCAGTGTCATTCCGCCAAAGCGACGGGTATTTCTCAGTGCGTGTGACGCCCGATTCCAGTAACCCGGCCGTGACGGTAGATGGCGATCCAGTGCGTCGCGTGAGGATTGAGATTGCGTTACCGGCGCGATGATGCAGCAGCGCAACCACTTCGTCCACCTTGGCTTCTTCTGTTTGACCAGTTGGAACCGGCGCCGCGAGCTGCAGCACAGGTACCCATCGCGAGGAGCCTCCCGGTCCACTTATGCGAAGCACCGACCATCGTTTTATCCATTGTCCGAAGTGCCTGCCGGACGTGGTTGCAGCGTTGCGGGCGTGGGTGCCTCACGCCATGCTGATTTGGGCTGACACGACTCCTGTGCTGATCCACTCTGGCGAGGCGACCAACGCAGGGGATTGACGAATGCACCAGGCTGACTGCGGAATGGATGAGGCGTGATGGCACCCCGATCAACCACAAGCACGCGCTCATGCTGCAGCACCAGGATCTGCACAACGGGGAAGCGCATCTCACGGAGGGAGGGTCCACGACCCATGTGCAGCAGTCTGCGTCCATAATTCGCGCGGCGCTGACTAGACATTGAGCATCGATACGCAGAAATACAGCTGGAAACTGAACGTTAAACCTCGCAGGGCCCGGCGATCCACCCTGGCGACTCTACATGCAAGTGGATCGCCGGCCCCTAGCGTTTGCCGGTAGTAATCCGCCCGTCGCAGCCCAAGCTGATAGTGGTTATGCGATGATGCCCTCGCTGAAACTCGCAAGATTCGCCGATGTTATCCTTCGCCTGTCCCTTCCTTCCCAATTACAACTCAAATTGAAGGGCCCGTGGATTCTCAGCTTTGCGCTGCTCTATATCTTCAGCACGTCGCCGTCGCTGGCCACCATTTCATACAGCACTGGGTTCACGAAGAAACCCAGCACAAGACGCGACACCAGTCCGGCAACGATGACGATCGCGAAGGGCTTCTGGGTATCGGACCCGACGCCCGTGGACAGCGCCGCCGGCAGCAGACCGAGACAGGCCACCAGCGCCGTCATCATGATCGGCCGCAGCCGCAGCAGCGAGGCCTCGCGGGTTGCCGTGCGAATGTCCATGTTCTGCTCCAGCCGCAGCTTGTTGATGTACGACACCAGAATCACTGCCGTCTCCACCGACACGCCGATCAGCGCCAGCATGCCCAGCGCCGACGACGCGCTGAAGGGGGTACCGGTCAACTTGAGTGCCAGCAGCGCGCCCACCGGCACCGTCAGAATCACGCCCAGCAGAATGACTACCGGGAACTTGAAGTTGTCATATAGCGCGAACAGGATGATGAAGATGATCAGCAATGCCAGCGGCCCGATGTACGAGAGCTGGTGCTTGGCCGCCAGAAACTCGTTGTACTCCCCGCCCCAGGCCAGCCGGTATCCCGGCGGCAGCGACCTTTGGATGTCTGCCGTCGCCGCCTGGCCGGCCTTGACGGCGCTCTCCAGGTCTCGCCCTTCGATGCTGTACTGGACACCGATGTACCGCGAGTTGTTTTCGCGGTAGATGAACGACGCACCGGCGGCTTCGTGAATATTGGCCAGCGCGCTGAGGGGAATCTGCTGGCCGGTTGGCGTTCCAACCAGCAGGTTTCCGATCTGCTTTTCATCTTCGCGGAACTGCGGCTCCATGCGCACCACCAGGTCGAACAGCTTCTCTCCCTGGATGATTTGCGTCGCCGCCTGACCTCCCACTGCGGCCTGCACCACGGTCTCCACGTCGGCGATATTGATTCCGTAGCGCGCGATTTTGTCGCGGTCCACATCGATGATCAGGCTGGGCTGTCCCAGCTCGCGCACCACGGTCAGCTCCGTGAAACCGGGCACCTGGGTCAGCCGCCGCTTGATTTCGAGCGCGGTATTTTGCAGCACGTTCAGATCGGGCCCGTAGATCTTCACTGCCAGGGCGCTCTTCAACCCCGTTAGGGCCTCGTCGACCGCATCCTCAGCCGGCTGCGTAAAGTTGAAGATCACGCCCGGGAAGGTCTGAAGCTGCTTTTTGATGGCCGCGGTCAGTTCGGCTTTAGTATGGATCGGGCCCTTCTTCCAGGTTGGATCGTCGTAGGGGCGCAGTCCCACATAGAACTCGTCGTTGAAGAACCCGGTGGCATCCGTGCCGTCATCGGGCCGGCCCAGTTCGGAGCCCACATCGGTAACCATCGGGTACTGCATGAGGATATTCCGCACCTGCGGCGAAAACTTGCTAGCCGTATCGAACGAGACCGTGTAGGGCAAGGTCGCCCGGATCCACAGCGCGCCCTCATCCAGATGGGGCATAAATTCTCCGCCAATAAACGGGATCAGCAGCAGGGTCGCGGCAAAGATCGCGGTCGACCCGATCACGGTGGCTTTGGGATGATCGAGGCACCAGTCCAGCCACACCGCGTACTTGTCGCTGATCCAGTTGAACGGCTTGTTCTCCGGCTCATGTACGCCCTTTTTGAACCAGTAGGCGCACATCACCGGCACGAAGGTCAGGGTTAGAATCAGCGCGCCGACCAGCGCGATCGCCACCGTGTCGGCCATCGGCTTGAACAGCTTCCCCGACGGCCCGCTGAGGGCGTATATGGGCAGGTAGCCCGCGATGATGACCGCCACTGAGTAGAAGATGGGCCGATCCACGTCCTTGGCGGCGCTCGTAATGACATCTTCCAGGTTGTAGTCCTGCCCTTCGCGCGCACCGAGCTCGCGGAAGATGTTCTCAACCATCACCAACGTTCCGTCAATCAAGATGCCAAAGTCGATGGCCCCGATCGACAGCAGGTTCGCCGGAATACTTTGAAGATGCAGAAAAATAAAAGCGAACAACAGCGACAGCGGAATCGTAAGTGCCACGATCACCGCCGCCCGCACGTTCACCAGGAAGGCCATCAGCACAATCAGCACAAGAACCATGCCGGTCAGCAGGTTGTGCTCCACCGTCTCGATCGTCAGTTGCACCAGGTCGCTGCGGTCGTAGTAGGGGCGCACCTTCACGTCCGGCGGCAGAACGTGCTGATTCAGATTCCGGGTCATCGCCTCGACGCCCTTCAGCACGTTCTGCGTCTGCTCGCCTCGGCGCATCATGATCACACCTTCCACCGCGTCGTTGGTCTTGTTGAAGCCGAATTCGCCCAGCCGCGGCGCGTGCCCAATCACCACCTGCCCGATATCGCCGACACGCACCGGCACTCCGCTCTGGGTGCCGACGATGGTCTGCCGGATGTCGTTCAGGTCGCGGATCAGTCCCAGCCCGCGCACGTAATAGAATTGCTGGCCCTGCTCGTAGAATCCGCCGCCCGCGTTGGAGTTGTTGGCGGCAAGCTGCTGCACCACCGTCGGCACTGCGATGTGGTACGCGTACAACCTGGCGGGATCGAGTAGCACCTGGTACTGCATCACCGTGCCGCCGAAGCCCGAATCGTCGGCCACGCCCGAGACCTGCTTGTAGGCGCGCTCCACCACCCAGTCTTCCAGCGTCTTCAGCTCCTGTGGTGTGCGGTCGGGGCTTTGCAGCACGTACCGGTACACCAGTCCCGACGGGCTCGCCAGCGGCGCCAGCGTCGGCGTCACGCCTTGCGGATATGTCACTTCATTCAGCCGCTGAAACACCACTTCGCGCGCGAAGTAATCGTCCGTCCCCTCCTGGAAGGTCATGATTACGTCTGACAGGCCGTAGAGCGAGATGGAGCGCATCACGGTGAGCTTCGGTACCCCACTCATTTCCACTTCGATGGGGACCGTGACCAGCCGCTCGACCTCCTCCGCGGCGTGGCCCGGCCACTGCGTAATCACCTCCACCATCGGCGGCGAAAGGTCGGGATACGCGTCCACCGGCATGTTGTGGAAGGCCACCGCGCCTGTAACCGCCATCAGCGCGACCAGAAACAGGACGATCAGCCGCTGGCGAAGTGCGAATTGAACGATGCGATGAATCATCCGGTCCTGTCCTCTCAGTGCTGGATCGAGTTTGCAAACTGGAGAAACAGGCTGCCGTCGCCCACAACCCTGTCTCCCGCGGCGAGACCCTCAACGATCTGCGTCTGGCCATCCTGCATCTCACCGATCTCCACATCGCGCCGCCCAAATTGGTTCTCGCCCGTCTGCACGTAAACAAAGGGCCGGTTGTCGTCGTCGCGCAGCACGGCGGCGTTCGGCACCGCCAGCGTGTTCTTCAGCACGCCTGCCGTCACCGTCACTGTGCAGTACATGTCCTTCTTCAGCCTTTCGCCGGGATTGTCCACCACGATGCGCGCTTGCAGCGTCCTGGTATTGGGGTCGAGCGCCGGCGAGATGTAGGAGATGCGCCCATGAAAACTGGTTCCCGGATACGCATCCGTCTGCACCGCAACGATGTCGCCGCTGCGCACATAGCGCAGATCGGCCTGGTACACGTTGGCCAGCACCCACACGGTGCGCAGATTAGAGATCGTGAAGGCCTGTGTCTGGCCCGCCTGGACGACCTGCCCCGGCGATACCAGCCGCTCCACCACTTCGCCCGCCAGCGGCGCCAGCACAGGAATCTGCGCCGACGACGCCTGCTTCTCGAGATCGGCCGGATTCTTGATCCCCAGAATCCGCATCCCCTGCTCGGCCGCGCTTAGGTCGGCCCGCGCCTGGGTGCGGTTGCTCTCTGCCTGCTGCAAATCCTGCAGCGCGATAGCGTGGTGCGCATACAGGTCTTGGGCACGCTTGTAGAACGTGTCGGCCAGCCGGTAAGAGTCCGCCGCCTTCAAGTAGCCGTCCAGGAGTTGCGCATAGTCGGGGCTGCTGACATCCAGCATCGGCTGGCCCATCGTGACGTGGTCGCCCGGAACCACCAGGATGCGGCTTACCGGGCCGCCCACCTGAGTGATCACCGGCGTCGTCTCGAATGCGTTGTAGGCGACCGCACCCGTCAGCCGCAGCGTGTGAGCCATGGTGGTGGGCGCCAGCGTCACCACCTGCACATGGCTCATTTGGTCCTGCGGGACGATGAACAGGTGCGGCGTCGCCGACGATGACGCGCGTTGCGAAAATGAAGTCATCTTCTCCGCGTTCTCGCCATTGTGGCAGGCGGTCAATATAGGCAGAATGGAGAGTCCGGCGGCCACTGCGCCGCGGCCAAGGCAATGCATTGCTCGATTCCTCATGGAATGCTCCTGGTTCCCACGGCTTCACGAAGCTGCTCGAGCGCGAGCAGATAGGAAGCCAGCGATTGCCTGTATCCCAGTTGCGTCGCCCGGTAGCTGCGCTCCGCATCCAGGTAGTCCAGCAGGCTGGCGGCCCCGTGTTTGTATGCGTATTCGGTTATGTCCCGTGACTGTTGCGCTTCGTCGAGATATCCCGACGTGAACAGTTTCACAATTTGATCGTTCGCCTGCAGTCCCTCATATGCGTCCCGCACATCGGTCAGCACCTGCCCGTTGGCGTAGAGCTGCTGCTCCTGCGCCTGAGTGATGGCAAAGTTGGCTCGCTTGATCTCGCCTTGGTTGCGGTCGAAGATCGGCAGTTGAATCGATCCGAAGAGCGAAACGTCGCTCAAATAGGCCAGGTGGGTGTAGTCCACCGTCGCCGTTACGTCGCGCTTGCCGATCGACTTCTGTAGTTGGAACTGGCTGTTCGCCGCGTTCACGCCGAGTCGTGCGGCCTGCAGGTCCGGGCGCAACTGCAGCGCCTTGGCTTGCAGGTCGTCCAGCGAGGCCGCCACCGGCTGGTATTTGAAGTTGCCAGAAACATCGTAGTCCGCCGGAACGGATTCGTAGCCAAGCAACTGCTGAAGGTCGGAAAGTCCTTGCGCTCGCGCCAGCTTGGCCTGCGCAACATCGGTCTGGAACTGCAAAAGCTGCAGCTTGATCTTAAGCAGGTCGCCCTCGCCAATGTCCCCGGCCTTGTAGCGCGCCTCCGCAATGTTCACACTCTGCTGAAAACTCTGCAGATCCTGGTCGGCAAGCGCCAGTGTCGATTCCGCCAGTTCCACGGCGATGAACTGCGCGGCCACGCCGTAGGCAAGCGTGCGCTCGGCGTCGCTCACCTGTGCCCGCGTCACCGCTGTCACGTCGCGGGCAGCCTGCAACCGGTGCTGTCGCTTCCGCCCGCGCTCGAATAGATAGCTCACGCCCAGGTCGAACTGCGCCAAGTTGTCCATGTAGTCGGAGCTGAAGTTGCTGGGCTGGAAGACGGGAAGAAACTGCGAGTCGCCCAGCAGCACCGGATCCGGCCTAAGATTCGCCGTAATCTCCTCCGCCTGGCTTTGCTCCACCGTGGTCCGCGCCGCCAGCAGGTTGTGGTTGTGCTGCATCGCCATTTGGATGGCCTGGCTCAGCGTGATCAGATGCGAACTCGGACTCTGCGCCAGCGTGGCGGCCGGCGGCGCGGGCGCATTCTGCTGCGGCGCCGCTTGCGCGGCCGCAACTTCACTTATCCCCAGACCAATGAAAACGCCGGCGAGCGAGCGCATCAAGAATGCGTGCATAGACACTCCTGCTTCTGTTGAGAGAAACGTCATTGTGCGCGCCCGCTGGCGCGCAAGCCTCAGATCGGCCGGGCAGGGGGAGCGCGCGGGGAAGTCTCGGATGCGCTCAGGCGTGAGAGAAGCGTATCTTGCTGGAGGATGGCCGCAGTGCTTCGCAGCACAAATTCGCTCTGCCCCATTCCACTCAGCGCGGGCTCGAGCGCCATATGACAAAGCATGCAGTTGCACGCGCTGGCGCCATCGTGATGATGACAGACCATCCCCACAGCCGTGATCATCAGCAAGACGATCATCAGCACAGGAAGCACGAAATGCCACGTTCGCTTCAAATCAGGGGTCTTCAATGCAAAATGTGTAGAAAAATGGCTCTAACTTACACAAAGGAACTTATCCTTAGCTACTCTTCCCTACCATCCCATGTCAACTCAAATGGCTCCAGACCAGCGCCGGCCCATCCGGATTCCGCACATGTTTCCCGGGATCGCTCGAGCGATTCCACCTCCGCCCGGCCATCTTCGCGCCGCTCCACCGCCGACAAGAGCACTGTCGAGGTCGCCGTCGATCGCGACTTCTTCAAGCCGGCTAGTGTTCCGCGATGCCACTTGGCTGCATAACGCCAGATCCTTATCGGAAGTGCCCCGGCACACGCAGCCTGAGTGGATCGGCGGAACATGATGCCGGGGCAGTTTCGATAAGGACGTTTGAAGGAAGCCGCTGGCGCGGCGCCACGAAGCTTCGTTCTATGGGTTTTCAATGGCGAGGACAGCCTTTGAAACGGGTATGACACCGCAAAGCAAAGGGCGGTACTGCTGGGCCGATAGCCGGCAACGATCACGACCGGTCCGCGATGTGGCGAGCGCTGATGGGGCTGAGGACGGTGTTAGAGAGCTGGAACGCAGATCGGCCCGGCACACCAGAGCATGGAGTGCGTGGAGTCGAAATGAGTGAGAGCTAAGAGCTGTCAAGTATTGTCACCCGTCTTTGTTCGAGGAGTATCTGCGCTCGAGTGAGCCGCTCTGTTTGACGCCTCGACCCAAGACAATGCGGGCAGTGCCATTCCGCCTTAGCCGCACTGTGAGTCGCCGGGTCGTCAGGAGGAGGTGAAGACTGAGCCAGCAAAGAGCGGCAGAGCGGAAGCGATTGCCCCCGTCTCCGGTTGGCCATCCACCCGAAGTAACGGATGCGTGGAAAGCCTTTTGGCAGCACATGGAGTAAGAACCGGCGCAGGAACTCGTGGTGGGAAAGAGTCATGGCGCGGTTCTTGCCCTGGTGGGCGTAGTCTTTCCAGCGAAACGTCACGCTGTTGTCGTCAACCGAAAGCAGACGGTGATTCGAGATGGCGACTCGATGCGTATAACGAGCCAGGTAGTGCAGAACATGTTCCGGACCGCCGAAGGGCGGCTTGGCGTAAACAACCCATTGCTTCCGCGAGATGGTTTCGAGAAACGCTGCAAAGTTCTTTTCGTTGGCGAGCGGTGCGCAGTCCCCAAAGAACGCCAGCTTATGATCGCGAAACGCATGGCGCAAACCATCCGTGAACTTGTGCCGGAAAACGCGGCTGAGCACTTTCACCGGCAAAAAGAAGCGCGGTCCTGAGCCGATCCAGCCAGTGTGATCCGACGACGGTCCACCTCCCGGCACGACGCAATGCAAATGAGGATGTGGCTGTAGTGTTTGCCCCCACGTGTGCAGGATGCTGAGAAACCCGACTTCCACTCCGAGGCGCTTCGGATCGGAGCCGATTTCGAGCATGGTTCGAGCACAGGCTTCAAACAAGAGATGGAAGAGCGCCCTCTTGTTCTGCCAGATGAGAGGCACCAGTTCATGTGGAACACTGAACACGATGTGGAAGTAGTTTACCGGCAGCAGTTCATCCTGCCGGGTGCGCAGCCACTTCTCTCTCGCGTTCGTCTGACACTTCGGGCAGTGGCGATTTCGGCATGAATGTAAAGAGATGGCGGATCGATATACGCAATCCAGACATCGGTCGCGATGGCCGCCGAGCGCGGCGGTGCGGCAGCGCTCGATTGCCCGGAGCACTTTGAGTTGTCCCCAGGTCAATGAGTTGCGATAGCGATCGATGAATGTGCTGCCTGCCCTGCGGATGACATCGGCCACCTCCCAGGGTGGTCGTGTCATGCCTGATAGTCGTCCGGCCGCTTTCGTGAAAAGCGTTGATTTTCGACGGTGATCTGATCTAGCGGGTTCGATGCGGCTCGTAGGTGGCGCTGCGACATGTGGAGATAAACAGTGGTGTGTTCCAGGCTCGCATGTCCCATCAGGAGCTGGATCGTCCGCAGGTCGGCTCCTGATTCCATCAAGGTTGTCGCGAAGCTGTGGCGGAGCGTATGTGCGCCAATCCTCTTTTTAATCCCCGCCCGCTTGGCGGCTTCGCTGCAGATGTACCAGATGGTGTGATCTGAGATCGGCTGCTCTATTCCACGATGACCTTCGGTGCTTGGAAACAGATAATACTTCGGCCGCTTCCATCGCCAGTAGTCCCGTAAGGCTTCGAGCAGTTTAGCTGTCATGGGCACATCGCGATCTCGGGAGCCTTTACCCTGGCGAATATGGATAACCATCCGCCACGTCGCTCACCTTGAGAAGGGATGCTTCGGTGCGGCGGATACCGGTAGCGTAAAGAACCATGAGGATAGTGCGATGGGTCAGGTTCGGAGCAGCCTCGATCATGCGGCTGACCTCTGCGGGACTAAGCACGACGGGGAGTTTTAGGGGTACCTTGGGAAAGATCAGATCATCGAACGCGATGTCTCGCCGCTTCAATGTCTTCTTATAGAGAAACCGCAGCGCCGACATGCGTCCCTCGACTGTGCCGGGGGCAAGCTTCTTCTCCCGGAGCAGGTAGAGCGCGAACCGTCGGATCTCATCCCCGCCGAGCTGTTCCGGCGATTTACCGAAATACTCTGCGAACTGCTTGATGGCCAGAATGTAGCCACGGGCCGTGGCCGGTGAATAGTTGCGCCGCTGGAGTTCATCCAGCACTCGTTGACGTAGTGGGGTCACAGAAATGCTCCTTTCTGTGAACCAAACTACCGTCTTTTAGGCCGCCAATCGTGCACGCGACTGCGTCCGCCGCGCCAGCGGCTTAGTTCAAACGGCCTCTACGGCCATCTCGCAGTTCCCACCGGCACCACTTTCGTTACCGACATGGGAGCCAATGACGGTCAGCGCAGCTACACCATTTACCAGGGCAATGCTCAGTCCGGAGGCCTTACCAGCACTGGCATTATCCTTCTTCCCAAAGGCTATCGACCGATGGATCAAGAAGGAGCCATCATCCTCGGAACGGGCGGTGACAACAGCAACTGGGCTACAGGGTATTTCTTTGAGGGCGTAATGACTAGAGGAATGCCCGGGGCGACCGACATGAAAGCCGTTCATAGGAACATCGTCGCGGCTCAGTACACTGGCCAGCTTCAGCCATAGCACGGTGGAGAGGCCGCTCTGCTGAAATCTCTGCAGTCCGGTCGCAGCATCTACCTCATCGACGATAGCTGCAAGGAGATCGTCGTCGGTCAGGCTTGGAGTTACTTACAACAGCTCTGATACAACGAGCGCCGCGCTTCTCGAATTTTCAAAAGGTGACCTAACGTCGTCCGTGTCTTCGATGCGCGTTGCAGGACGGCCTCCCTCGGGCGTCGCCGTCACCGTCAGCCTGCATCCGTTCACTGCAAGTTCCAGGTGATACCAGTCTCCAACTGAAATTGGCGTGGTCAGCGTTGCCAGATCCAGTTGATGCCAGTCATAGGATGCACGGTCGAGAACCACTGTCTGCTCGTCGGGCCGCAGTCCGGCGTAATAGCCCTGGTAGGAATCTACACCCAGCTCGGGGGTCGGTAGTTCGGATCACCAGACCAGCATCTCCATACTGGGTCTCAGAAAACAGCAAATCAAAGCGAATATCCGCAGAGATACGATAGTCGGTACCGTTTGACTGCCGGGCGATCAACATATCGCCGCGGCCGTAATTGCTGTCTGAAAAAATGCTGGAATTTTCGCTCCATCTACCGCTGATGCGTCGCCAGCCCCGGATGCTTCCATAGTCATTGCCTCTCTCCCACCGAAAACTCCGCCCGAAGGCGAAGAATAGAGTAGCGGCAAGTGCTGTACCCAGAGGGACAGCGACCATAATCGTCTGCGGGGTTTTCGAGAGGTTCCGCATGAATGGCCCGTTTCGTATTATAGTAATTCTGTTTTTTACCAATCCGATGTCCAACCACGGAATCAGGAGCGCCGGTTGCGTGGGCATACTGCCTTCAGTGCCGTGCCTGCTTTGCTTTGCGATCTTCGCGATTGTGCTACGCGCCTCCGTCGCAGCGAAGGAACAGAGCGCGCCGCCGCTTCAGTCCATCGAGTCAGCAATCCAGACCGCAACCTTTTCTACGCGCCCCGTCCCTGTCGTTCTTCGTGGAATCGTCATCTACAACCGCCAACTGATTGTGATCGAGGACCAGACTGGGGCAACCGAAGTAATGCCTCTCAAGACTGAACCAGCCGCTCTCGGAGATGAAGTGGAAGTTACGGGCCAGATGATGCTTACTCCGCGGCCGACGGTGCAAGCGGGCCAGATCCACCGGTTATGGGGAGGATCGATGCCGCTGCCCCTCGCCATCACGCCTGACCAGGCCGCGAGCGGAGAGAACGACCTCTTTTTGGTTCAAACAGTGGCGAAGTTGATCGATTTCGCTCCCGCTGGCCTGACGGGTGTGCGACTGAATCTTCGCAGCCAGCATCAAAATTTCGCAGCGGTTTTGCTCAACAGCCTGGGCGGAGAGCTGCCAACAAGAACCCTGCGCCCCGGCGCCGAGCTGCGGCTCACTGGCATCCTGGAGGTCAATCACAACCTCAACGCGGGCCGTGACGAGGTGTTCACCTTGCTGCTGCGGTCGCCGGAAGATGTTGAGCTTGTGGAGCCGCCCTCCTGGTGGACACGGGCCCATCTGCTCCTGCTGGGCGGAATCGGGGCGATATGCTTTCTCGTCGCAATCAGCGGCTATTACCGCTTCGAGCACTCCCGCTTTCGCGCCCTGGCGGAAGAGCGGGCTACCATCGCGCGGGATATTCACGATACCTTGGCGCAAGGGTATGCAGGAATCACCCTGCAGCTCGAGGCCCTGGAGCAAACATTGGAGCGCGATCCCCAAAGGGCCAGGGATCTGTTGAAAGAATCTTTGCAAATGGTGCGCCACAGCCGCGATGAATCCCACCTATCAATCGATATTCTTCGCTCCTTCTCGCGCAACGAGCGCCTGGACGCTTTGGTGGCTCATTGCATCCAACAACTTAGCACCGCATCCGGAGCGGCGATAGAACAGCAGGTTACCGGCGAGCCGGTCCCGCTCTCCTATAAACAGGTCAGCAATCTGTTCCGGATCACCCAGGAGGCGCTCACCAACGCCGTGAATCATGCCCGGGCAAGCAAGATTATTGTCCGTATCGGCTATGGGAAGCGCGGAGTTACAACTGAAGTCGAAGACGATGGAATAGGCTTCGATCCGGTTCGCGTTTCCGGACTGGGGCAAGGACACTTCGGCCTCATCGGCATGCGCGAACGCTGCGCCGCGATCAATGCGAATCTGGAAATTGAATCCACCACCGACGGCACGTCAGTGCGAGTGAGGCTCGACGTATGATAACGCAGAAAAGCGCGACCCTACTGGCGCCAAATGTCGCGAACACGTCGCACAGCCACCCTCATATCCGAATCCTGGTGGCTGACGATCATCTCGTTTACCGCATTGGGATTCGTAACCTGCTTGCCACCGAGCCAGGCTTTAAGGTGGTTGGGGAAGCCCCCGATGGCGTGCAGGCTATCGAGTTCTACCGGAGGCTGCGGCCTGACGTGCTGCTGCTCGATCTGCGCATGCCGCAAACGAACGGAATTGAGGTGGTGAATGCAATCCGCAAGAATTTCAGCGACGCCTGCATCCTCATTGTGACGAGTTACCAGAGCGAGGAGGAAATCTTTCAGGTCCTGCAGGCTGGCGCTCTCGGTTATATTCTCAAGGATATGGGCCGGGAGTCGCTGATTGAGGCCATTCGGGCTGTTTATGCGCGTAAGCGCTGGGTGTCGTCGACCATTGAGAAGCAGCTCACCGAACGTGCCCTGCGTCAACATCTCACCACACGCGAAATGGAAGTCTTGAGGTTGCTGGCGATTCCCCAGACATTCTGCCCATGTCGGTCAGGAATTAGAGATTCACTATCGTTGGCATCCGCTTTACGGGCGGAAGGTTCGCTACCGAGATAGCGAACAACGTGGCCCAGGGGGTGTTGTCCAC
>JBOGLX010000206.1:0-5052 GCA_050745765.1 Occallatibacter sp.
GTACTTCGTCTACCAGTCCGCCCTGCTCGCCGTCGCGCCCGTCAAAGCCCTCAACGCTTACTTCCAAATGCCCTTCGCCTCCGCCGCCCGCCTCACCGTCACCAACCAGGGCAAGCTCCGCACCAACGCCCTCTACTTCGCCGTCGACTACGTCACCCTCCCCACCCTCCCCGCCGATCTCGGCCGCTTCCACGCCCAGTACCGCCAGGCCGCCCCATGTCACGGCTGGTCCAACGACTGGTCCAGCAACGGAGACCCAGCCGTCAACAACCGCAAGAACCTCGACGGCAAAGACAATTATGTTTTTCTTGATGCCAAAGGCCGCGGCCACTTCATCGGCGTCACCCAGTCCGTCCTCCAAAACCAGTCCGGCTGGTTCGGCGAAGGCGACGACATGATCTTTATCGATGGCGCCCCCATGCCCACCATCAACGGAACGGGCACCGAAGACTTCTTCAACGGCGCATGGGGCTACGGCGGGCAGGCGTTCGACAATATGCACCAGGGGGTTCCGTTCACCGCGGATCCGGAGAAGATCGGCGGCCGCTATTGCCAGTACCGGTGGTTCACGGAGGGGCCGATTGCGTTCGAGAAATCGATCCGCGTGACCATCGAGCACGGCACGGCCAACAACCGCTCGGACAATTTTTATTCAACGGCTTACTGGTACCAGACCGAGCCGCACGCGGTGTTTCCAGCGCTGCCCACGCCAGCGGAGCGGGTTCCGAAGGTGTTTGCGGTCGAAGGCGGGGTAGCGACGCGCGGCAGTTGACCGCACGCGGGTTCAGATCTACGCGGTAGCCAGAGCCGGCTCCAGCTCGGCTTCTTCATCGCTCAGGCTCAGCAGCGATTCGACCACATCGACGGCGCTGTAGGCGGTGCGCCCCGGCGCCAGGAACTGCACCACGGAGTTCAGGTCGTCGCCGACAGTCACCAGCGGCGGCTCGACCATGCCGTCCTTGCGCGCCTGCGCGTGGCCGATGTTGGCCATCAACGCATTGCACAGGCACTTGCGGCCCACCGTGTCTTCGATCTTGCCGCCCTTGGCCAGATAGTTATCCACCGGCTCGGCCGAGCAGCGGTAAGCAATCTTGTTATCGCCGGCGGCGTAGGGCTCCCTCAAGTAGCCGAGATCGCAGACGCGCTTGCGCTCCTGGTAAATGGGGAACGCCGACGCGGTGTCCTCAAGTTGCGCGACTTTGAATGGAAAACCCGTGGGTGAAGCCAGCGGATCGGTAAATACCTGGCCTGTTCCGGCAACTGCCTGGGCGATCAACCGCGTCTTCAGATCGGGACGCAGGCCGGACTCCCGCGAAAATGCAAACGCCGTGCCTGCCTGGATGCCGGCTGCGCCCAGGTCGAGAGCCTCGCGCAGCTTGGCAGCGCTTCCGTAGCCGCCCGCCAGCCAGAAGGGAACGCCGAGTGTGCGCAGTTCGCCAATGTCCACGCGATCGCGCTCGCCGTAAACCGGCTCGCCGGCAGCGTTGAGCTGAAGCTTGCCGCGCGGGGGTGCGTTGTGTCCGCCGGCCGTGGGGCTCTCGATCACCAGCCCATCCACGCGGCCGCTCGCCCGCCGCAGCATGGTAGTGGCCAGAGTGTTCGACGAGACGATAGCCAGAAACCTCGGCCGGCGCACGATAGGCAGCGGGCCCTCGGCGTATTCGGCCGGATCGAGCCGCATCATCGTGTCTAAATCCGCGTGCTGCCCCTGCCCCGCGCCCGTCACAGACAATTTGTACTCCGCCACCCGATGTGCGGCCAGGGCATCCAGAACGCCCGGAATGTGCAGGGGAATGCCCGCGCCCATCAGCACGTATCCCACGCCGGCCAGCATGGCGCCGTAGATCGAGGGCAGGTGGGGCATCTGCACCTTCTCAAGAAAGTTGATGCCCACGGGATTCCTGTGGCCGTCTTTGGCCAGGAAGACTTCTACGAAGTTCGAGATCATGCACAGCTCGACCAGCTTGCGCGGGCAGCGCTTCTGGTGCATGGTCACGGCCGGGTAAGGAGCGCCGGCGGGCTTGCCGCCGGGAACGAAGTACTCCTGCCAGATGCGGCGCGCCATCTCCGGAAACGGAAATGCGTCCAGTCCCCTGCGCATGTGTCCGCCCTGGTCGCCGTCGGCGAGGCGGCGCACAAAGACCTGGTCGAGCGCCGTGCCCGATACCACCCCGAGCTGGCCGAGTTTGGAGACGGTGTTGGCCAGACGCCAGTTGGAGACACCAACGCCCATGCCGCCCTGAATAATCCTGGGAAACTGGAGCATCTTTTAATTGTTTCACAGATTCAGAGAAATCCACAGGGTTTCCGGAAAATTCGGCGCGCGACGCAGATTTGAGTGACCAATGTCGCTTGTTTCTGGACCATTCGGGCGTGGATTTTGCGATTTCTGTCGAGACTTTACAGTTTCTCGCGCAAAAAGCTGATCACCTGGTCGGCCTGCACAACCCCGACCATCCGGTCCTGCGAGTCGACGACGGGCAACGCACGCAGGTTGTACTTGTCGAACATCTCCGCCAGTTCGTTCTGGTTCAGGTCGGCGGGGCAGGACAGGATGCGCGGCTCCGTCAAAACCGAAAGACTCATTTCCGGCTGCGCCATCACCAGGCGGGCCAGCGGAATCGACCCGCAGAGCACCCGCTTCTCGTCGAGGAGGTAAACCTCGGTCACGCTCTCCGGATCGCCGTCAAAGTTGCGCAGCGACTGCACGGCCTCGGCGACCGTCGCAGACATTCCCAGATGTATGAAGTCGGTGGTCATGCAGCCAGCCGCGGAGTACTCGTCGAATTCGAGCAGCTCCTCCACCTCATGCCTCTCTTCCGGCTCCATCTCTTCGAGGATGGCGTCGGACCGTTCCTCGGAGAGCTCGGCAAGCAGGTCGGCCGCCGCTCCGGGGTCCATCTCCTCCACAATGTCGGCGATCTTCTCTTCATCGAGGGTTTCGAGCAGGGATTTTTGCAGCTTGGGATCGGCCTCTTCCAGAGCCTCAGCGGCTACCTCCTCGTCGAGCGCGTTGAAGACGGCTTCGCGCTCGGCCGGAGCCAGGTCTTCGAGGATATCGGCCAGGTCGGAAGGGTGCATCCCGGCCAGGCGCTCGTACTCGATGCGCAGCTTGACGCGCCGCGCCGGATCGACCTCGATCACATCGACAAACTGCCAGGGGATGGCGCGCGCCGCAATCTTGCGTGAGAGTGCTTCAAGCCGGGCCCGCGGGATCAGCCCCTTAAAGACGCGGCGAAACGCGCCGCGCAACCCCACTTCCACCTCGGCCACGCGCAGCAGGTGCGCCGCTCCGTGGCCCAGCCATTCCAGATCGACGTCGTTGGCGCGGACCACCTTGCGGCCGTGGATGTCGATGATCTGCCGGTCCACCAGGTCCTGCTGGAGGTAAAGGTAGTTGCCGTCGTCCTTGAGGGGCTGCAGGTCGCCGGAGGAGCGCAGCTCGAGCGTGCCGGCCGGGGTTTCCATTACGTCCTGCGAGGGTACAAGAGACAGGCCGGAGCGGGTCTTGAGCACCAGTCCGGCCACTTTGCCCGCGTCCGGCCCGGTAGCCACGGCAATGTCTTTGAGCCGGCCCCGCAGATGCCCCTGCGCGTCGGTCACCGGCGTGCCCAGGAGCGCGGTCAGGCTGACGCGGGTCGTGACGCGCGGCTGCATGAAGTGAGTGTAGCGGGTTGGGCCTGCGTTAAGCGCTGTGTCTTTCGTCCTTTTGCTTTCAGTCCCCGGAGGCGGTGCTTTTGAGCGTTCTGCTTTCGATGTCAAGGATTGATATGTTATCCCCTCAAGCGTAGTCTGTCGTCAGCGTTCAGCCTGTACGCAGGGCGGAAGGAGACACGCAATATGGCTCAGATGAACGTATCGGTCACCGAGCAACTGGCGAAATACGTGCGGTCGAACGTCAAGAGCGGCCGCTACAACAATGCCAGCGAGGTGGTGCGCGACGCCCTGCGCCGCATGGAGCAGGACGAGCAGCGTCAGATGCGCCTGGCGGCTCCCACGGTCGAAGATGTGCTTACCGACCTGACAGCGATCCAGATCGAGGGCATCCGCAAGCGCGTGCTCGAAGGCATCGCAGAGATCGAGCGCGGCGAATACGAGGAATACGAAGGGCGGGAAGGGCTTAAGAGACTGGCTGAGGACATCGCGGCCCGCGGCCACGAACGCTTGAAGCGGTCCGCCTGATGCGCACTCGAGTCTCCAGGTCGGCGCGGCGGGAACTGGACGGGATTTTCGACAACTGGGCCAGGCGTGCAACCCCGGATATTGCGCGCGAATTGATCTACTCGATTACCGACCAATTCGGGATCTTGGCCCGCCATCCACAGATCGGCCGCAAATGCGATGAATTTGCCCCCGGCGCGCGATGCTTTCCGGCCGGAAAATACCTGATTTACTATCGGAATGCGCGCAGGGCGATGCAGATTCTCCATGTTTTTCACGGCGCACGAGATCAGGTACGCGCCTTTAGAAAAGGATAGAAGGCCAAGGCCCCTTCGCGGCGCACCGCGAACCCACGCGCTGCTTGACACAATCGCTCCCAGCCCTGAAACTTCCAGCAAGGTTACTGACGACTCAAAAATGCGGGGACTCGCGTTTCCGCATCCGATTACCTTAGGGCGGTCCGAGACGATTTGAGTGCACCGAGGCCAGGCCGGCGCTGTTTCACGCTCAACTCCACCATGGAGAGCGTGAGCGAGGTGGAAGCCGCCGCGGACAAGCTTGCCGAAGAAGCCGGCGTGGAAGAGGACGAGCGCTTCCACATCGCCATGGCCGTGCGCGAGGCCGCGGTGAACGCGGTGCTCCACGGCAACGAGTACGATCCCCAAAAAAAAATCGCCGTCAGCCTGGAAAACACCGGCTCGGCGCTGGTCTTCACCGTCGCCGACCAGGGCCACGGCGTCGACCCCGAGACGCTTCCTGACCCGCTGGCCCCGGAAAACCTGCTCCGCGGGACAGGGCGCGGCATCTTTCTTATGAGATCGTTCATGGATGAGGTACACTTTCGACAATTGCACCCTGGCACCGAGTTGACGTTGGTGAAACGTCTGGCTC
>JBOGLX010000207.1:0-35853 GCA_050745765.1 Occallatibacter sp.
CCATTGCCGAATAATTTGTGCGTCGGCGTCGTCAAGCTGCAAACGAGAGACGGGAGCAGGCATGGACAAAAGATAACGCCGCTCGTTCTTAGTTGTCCATCTATTTGTTGGACACTACACTAGAGCGCTACCTGGCTCTTGCGGCGCCCGTGCCGCCCGATAGCAAGATGACCTTCCCCACGCTGATTCGCACAGCGAGCGAGATGTGGTTTCGCTCTAAATCCTGGTCCAGTCGAGCACCACTTTGCCCGTCTGTCCGCTGACCATAGCGTCGAAGCCCAACTCAAAATCGGAATACGCAAAGCGGTGCGTAATCACCGGCGCAATGTCCACGCCCGACTCGAGCAGCACCGACATCTTGTACCAGGTCTCGTACATCTCCCGCCCGTAGATGCCCTTGACGGTGATCATGTTGAAGATCACCTTCCGCCAGTCCATCTCCATCTCTTTGGCCGGAATGCCCAAGAGGGCGATCTTGCCGCCGTGACTCATGCTGGCAATCATGTCGCGCAGCGCCTGCGCGTTGCCGGACATCTCGAGGCCGACATCGAAACCCTCGGCCATGCCGAGTTGCTTTTGGACTTCGGACAGCGTGGTCTTGGTGGGATCGACGGCCAGCGTTGCGCCCATCTTGCGCGCGAGATCGAGGCGGAAGGGATTGAGGTCGGTGATGACCACATGGCGCGCGCCGGCGTGACGCACCACAGGAATGGCCATGATCCCGATCGGCCCGGCGCCGGTAATCAGCACGTCCTCGCCCAGCACCGGGAACGAGAGCGCCGTGTGTACCGCGTTGCCGAAAGGATCGAAGATCGCGGCGACTTCCTGATCGACGCCGTGATTGTGCCGCCAGATGTTGGTCATGGGCAGCGAGATCAACTCGGCAAAAGCGCCAG
Source organism: Occallatibacter sp. (assembly GCA_050745765.1). GTDB lineage: Bacteria > Acidobacteriota > Terriglobia > Terriglobales > Acidobacteriaceae > Telmatobacter. Next base: position 897 of record JBOGLX010000207.1, read on the forward strand.
GGCGGTTCACGCCGACGCCCTGCGTCGAAGCGCACAAATGCCGCCGGCCGGCAAGGCAGTTGCGGCAGCGCCCGCACACCACATGCCCCTCGCCGCTGACAATGTCGCCGGGGAAAAAGTCGTTGACGTTGGAACCGGCCGCCACAACCTCGCCAACAAACTCGTGGCCGATGGCCATCGGCACGGGAATCGTCTTCTGCGCCCATTCGTCCCACTCGTAGATGTGTACGTCGGTGCCGCAGATGCCCGTATAGCGTACGCGGACGAGTACGTCGTTGATTCCCATCGCCGGCTCGGGAATCTCTTCGAGCCAAAGGCCGCGCTCGGCTTTGCTTTTGACCAGAGCCTTCATCTTTTCACCTCCAATGAAGCAACTACTACCGTGCCTTCGCGATTTTGTAATGGAGCCCACGGATTTGGGTGCCCCAGCTCCCGATTCCGGGACCTGGGAAATCGCAAATCCTCACGGTCGCGGTACTGCACACAGATGCTATGCCGCCACAAAGGTTCCGCGGTCTTTGTCCTTGCGCGCGCGGCCGGCCGGAAACACCTGGCCGTGCATCACCACGTAAACGCCGGGGCCGAGCAGCCGCGCGGCCAACAGGCTCTCCGTCAGGTTCTGCAACCCATCGCTGCCCTCAAAGCCGAGCGGCGTCATGGCCCCGGTCAGGATCACCGGAACTTCGAGCGCGGGAAATGTTTTTTCGAGGTACAGCCCCGTCTCGACCATGGTGTCCGTGCCGTGCGTAATGACGATCGGCTGCCCGCCTGGCAGCAGCGGCCGCAGCACGCGCGCAAGTTCGGCGCGGTCCTCCGCGGTCATCTCCAGGCTGTCCTTGTTCATCAGCGGCATCACGCGCACCTCGGCATCGGGCAGGCGCAGCAGCTTCAGATACTGGCCGATCTTGCTGCCGGTGTTGAGCACCGCGCCCGAGCGCTCGCTGTAGGCCTTCTCGATGGTGCCGCCGGTGGTGACGAGATAAATGGTTTGCACGGTGGTATGAATAGTCCGTCTCGGAGCATGAAGACGCCCGCGGACCGCGCCCCATCTTGCTCCTCAACTATTGATACCATTCGCAGGCGCGCCGGGCCACGGCCGCGGGTTTACGTACGTCAGATCGAAGGCGCGGGGCTGGGCCTCGCCGTCGCCAAGTGGATCGACGAGTTGCGCCACGCGGACCTGACCGTCGCCGGCGAACTGCGAAAGGGCACGGTCTTTCAACTGGCGCTTCCGGTCTGCTGAAGAGGCGCGCTTCGTCACCTGGATCAGGCTGTTTGCAAGTTCCCTCCGCGATTGAGTACGATGGCCCACGAACCGGAGGGAACCGATGAATCGCCGCGAATTTTCTGCATTCCTGCCTTTACTCGCCGCCGCGGGCGCACTTGCGCCTGCCGAAGCGCAGTCCGCGCATAAGCCGCTTGAAGCGCTCGTCTCGGGCGATTATCCCGAGGGACCGCCCTCAGGACCATCCAAAACCGGCCGTACCGGCCATCACCTCGTCCTGGGCATGTTGCCGGACAACATTCGTCTTGAAGCGCACGTGACCACGCTCGCTCCGGGTGCGCCGCCCGAGCCCATCGGCCACCACAAGCACACCGAGATGTGGCTGGTCCGCGAGGGCGAGCTCGCCCTGATGACCGACGGCGTGTGGCGCACAGTGAAGGCCGGCGACATGGGCATCTGCGTCGCCGGCGATCTGCATTCCGTGGCCAACGCCAGCAAAACCGAACCCACATCTTACTTTGTGATCGCAGTCGGTCCGCCGGAGTAGCGTGCGCCGCGGCGCGGATTGCCGGCCCGCGGCAGCGCCCTCATTGCCCTTCGGTGATGTGGACGGAGTGCTCGATGCGGAAGGTGAGCAAGGTCTCCGCGGGCAAAACAATCTGCTTGTTGCCCGTGAAGGCGCTACCTGCGGTGCCCGCACCGCCTCCTGCGAGCGCGCCGATCGCGGCGCCCTTTCCGCCGCCGGCGATGCCGCCGATGAGAGCTCCCAGCCCGGCGCCGCCGCCGCCCATCACCAGGCTGCGCCTGCCCTTGCCCTTTTCAACGCGCTCAATGGAGCTGGTCGCCACCGGGTAGCTGCCCCACTTCGTATGTACGCGCTCCAGGCGCACTTCGAGCAGCGCGCCGCCTTTGAAGCGGCCAAGCGGCTTGGCGTCGATCACTGTGCCTTCGGCGCGCGCGCCCCGCGGGATCACCGTCTGGCCGTTGACAACCACGTTGTCCGCGACCGTAGCGGCAAACGAGTCGCCCGGCTGGCTGATCTTCGAGCCCAGATCTCGATCCAGGCGCACTCGAATGCGCGTCCCGGCGGGCAATTCGACCACGGACGGAGGAGGCGGCGTTTGTGCAGCCGGAGCTGCGGCCTGTTCCGAGGTATTCGCCGGCGCAGACGACGGTGTGGACCCTTGCGCCGCCTGTGCGGGTTGTGCGCTCTGGCTGCTCGCTTGCGTTTTGGATTTGCACCCGTCGCAATTAAGCGTCAACAGAAATGTCAGCGCAACGAAGGGGAGAACTCCGCGATAGAAGGTCATTGTTCAGGCTCCTTGAAGGGGAAGTTGCGGGGAAGCTCCGGCTGCGAAACTTGAAGCCGGAGTTGCGAGCCAAAGCAAGGTTAACGCTCGCCCGCGTCCCGTGTCGAGTCAGTGAAGGCGGCGAACGCAAACGACAGATGAATTTCGGCGGGGCATCAGGGATGCTACTTTTTCGTGTCGTCGCCAATCTGTATCACCACGTACTTCGCCGGGACCTTGCCAACGTTTTCGATCGTGTGCAATGTGCCGAAGGCCACGTAAATAATACTGCCCGGCCCCGCCTGTTCCGAAACTCCATCGTGTTCGAACGCCAGAGTCCCCTGCTCCACGACAATGATCTCCGAGTGGTGAATCCTGTGCGGCGGATTCGGTTTGGTTGCCGCGGGCTGCATGGTTTCATGCACGGCCACAGCTTCGCCGGTGGCCAGCGTGCCCCTGAACACATTGCGGCCCACGGTCCCATTCGGCGCGGTACGCGCGATCAATTGGTCATAAGGGAAAACGCGCGCCCTGGCCAGCGGATTCACCGCGGCACCGTGCGCAAGAGCCGCGCCGCATCCGGCCACGGCCGCAACGATAGGCAAAATCCAATTCCTCATTCGCGGTTTCTCTTTCCGGCATTCAGCGCGGAACTCCCTGAAGCTCGCGCCCAACCATTCATTTCTTACGAGAAGTAAAATTTCCGGGCAGCCCGCGCGAATGCTTCCGCTCGTGAATGCGCCCGTCGCGCCGCCCTCACTAAGATTAGTCGAGCACTTCGATCCCGGAGACCGAAGCGCTGTTCACGTTCGGATCACACCCTGCATCGCGTACATGACACCGAAGAAGCCGGGATCGTATGATACCAGCGAGCGATTCGTGTCCGCCACCCGAACAAACTCACATCCAAAGCCGGCCGCCTCGATCCGGCCAAATCGCAGTGATGGAGATATCGGAATCCAATGCCCGCACCAGCCGTATACCGCAGGACCTTGTGCCCTACTTATTTCGTGATGCGAATTCTCTGTGCGCCGGCGCTGGCCGTTTCGATCGCCATCTCCGCCATTGCGTCTCCCCCGGCCTCGCCAACCATGGAACGCCAACCCGGCGGCATGACTGTGCACCTGGCCTCCGGCGATCTTGAGATTCAGTCGCTCTCCAACTCGGTCGTGCGTGTCGCTTTCTCCGCCTCGCCGAGTTTCTTCAACCGCGCCTCGATTGACCGCGTTCCTCTTCCTGCGGACACCGCGTTCACGGTCTCCGAATCTCCCGCGGATTTCGTCCTCACCACCGCAAAGTTGCGCGTGCTCGTCGATCGCAAAACGGGCAATGTCTCGTTCGCCGATCTCTCCGGCGCGCCGCTGCTCTCGGAAGTTCCAGGGAGCCGCTTGCTCGAACCGGCCGACGTGCAGGGAGAGCAGACCTTTCACATCCAGCAAAAATGGCAAGCCCAAAAAGACGAATCGCTTTACGGCCTCGGCCAGATGCAGTTGGGGCTAGTGGACATTAAAGGCTACGATCTCAATCTCTGGCAGCACAACACCAATGTGGTTGTGCCCTTTCTTGTTTCTTCCAAAGGCTACGGCATTCTCTGGGACAACACCTCCTTCACGCGCTTCGGCGACCTTCGCCACTTCACTGCAATTCCGGCAGACGACTTATACGACGCAAGCGGCAAGGCTGGCGGGCTTACCTTGATGCGGGCAGACGGCAGCGAGCCGCCGCGGCAAACCGCGGACATTTCGATTCATCTGCCCCAGCCCGCGGTTAACTGCAACGCCGCTCCCAACGCTCCGCATTGTCCACATGCCGAGCGCGAGTCCTGGACCGGATCGATTCTCGCGCCCTCGACCGGCGACTACCAGTTTCGGGCTTACTCGAACGGCGGCATCAAGGTCTGGTTCGACGGCAAACTGGTGATGGACCACTGGCGGCAGATCTGGCTTCCTTCCAACGACCAGATTCGCGTGCATCTCGAGGCCGGACATAAGTACGCGATTCGGATCGAGAACGATCCCGAGCAGCAGAACACGCTCGAATTTCTGTGGAAGCGGCCTGCGCCGGGCAACATTTCGTCTGACGACACTTCGCTCTGGTCGCAGGTGGGCGACGGCATCGATTACTACTTCGTCTACGGGCCGTCTCTCGACAAGGTAATCGCCGGCTACCGCCTGCTCACGGGCAAAGCAACCATGCTGCCCGATTGGGTGTTCGGGCTTTGGCAATCGCGGCAGCGCTACGTTACTCCGCAGCAGTCGCTCGATGTGGTTCGAGAATTTCGCGCGCGCAAAATTCCCTTTGACAACATCGTGCAGGACTGGCGGTATTGGCGTCCCGGCACCTGGGGCTCGGACGAGTTCGATCCCACGCGCTTTCCTAATCCGGTAGCTTGGATCGACGCGATTCACGCGCTGCACGCGCATCTGACGATCTCCGTCTGGGGCAAGTACAATCCCAACACCGCCACCGGCAAGCAGATGCTCGCAAAGGGCTATCTCTACGAGCCCAACCTGAAGGAACACATCCTCGACTGGAACGGCTATCCCTATAGCTTCTACGACGCCTTCAATCCCGGCGCGCGCAAGCTCTTCTGGTCGCAGATCGATACTCATTTATTCGTCAAGGGCATCGACGCCTGGTGGATGGACGCCACCGAGCCCGACCTGCTGCCCTCGCCGCCTACGCTCGAAGGCCAGCGCACGCACATGAACCCAACCTTCCTGGGCACGGGTTCGCGCATGTTGAACGGCTACGCGCTCGAGAACAGCAAGGGCGTCTATACAGGCCAGCGCGAGGCCGCGCCCAACCAGCGCGTCTTCATCCTCACGCGCTCCGGCTTCGCCGGCATTCAGCGCTACTCGACGGCAATCTGGTCGGGAGACACCACTTCCACCTGGACCGCGATGGCCAAGCAGATCGATGCGGGCCTCGGCGCGAGCATCTCCGGTCTGCCCTGGTGGACGATGGACACAGGCGGCTATACGATGCAGCTCAAGTTTGCCGAGAAGCCGATGACTGCGGCAAATCGCGAAGAATGGCGCGAGCTGAACGCGCGCTGGTTCGAGCTTTCCACATTCACGCCCATCCTGCGCGTACACGGCGAACTGCGGGATCGCGAGATGTGGACCCTCGGCGTCGGCTCGCCGGCCTACAACGCCGAGCTCAAGTTCGACCGCCTGCGCTATGCACTGTTCCCTTACATCTATTCGATAGCCGGCTGGTCTGTCGAGAACAGCTACACCATGATGCGCCCGCTGGTGATGGACTTTCCAGGCGACCGCACTGCGCGCGAACTGACTGCCGAGTACATGTTCGGGCCGGCCTTTCTGGTCGCGCCTATTACTCACTACCGGCGGCGCGCGCGTGAAGTCTACCTGCCGCCGGCAGCATCGTGGTACGACTTGTGGACCGGCATGAATGTGTCCTCCGGCGATCTCTCCGCGGCCGCGCCCTTGGACGAGATGCCCATCTATGTACGCGCCGGATCGATCGTTCCCTACGCGCCGCCCATGCAATATGTCGGCGAGAAGCCCTGCGATCCGGTGACGCTCTACGTCTACGCGGGCGCCGGCGGCGAGTTCACGCTCTATGAAGACCAGGGCATAAATTTCAACTACGAAAAAGGCGCGTTCTCGCTGATTCCGATTCGCTGGAACGACAAGACGCAAACCCTCACCATCGGAAAGCGAAGCGGAGATTTTCAAGGAATGTTGACGGCCCGTACATTTCGGGTTGTGCTGGTTTCAAAGCGCCACCCCGCCGGATTCTCTTTCGCGCCCGAGTCGTTCAAGAGCGTGAGTTACTCGGGCAATCGAGTCAGCCTCAAGTTGCCATAAATCTGAGTTACTCGGGCAATCAAGTCAGCCTCAAGCTGCCATAAGCCTCAGGCTGCCATAAATCGATTCCGTCAGTGAACGCCTGCAAAGGAAGACCGTCATGACGCCAATCCGCGCAGGCGCTTTGCTTGCCGCGCTCGCCTCCGCCGCTCAGCCATGTCCGGGAAATCCATGTGACTGCGCTCGGCCCGCTCACGCGGCGCTCTGCGCCAACTCCGCTCCGCAATGCACTTCTTCGTCCGCATCCTGAGACACCAGAATGCGGTCGAGCCCTACGATGCCCAGAATCTCCGCTACGTGCGGCGAGGGATTGGCGACGCTGAAGCGATGGCCGGCCTTACAGGCGTCGCAGTATAACGTGATGAGCGCGGCGATTCCGGCGGCGTCGATGCGCTCGACGGGCCCGAGGTCGAGCGTGAGTGACTGCCGGCGCACCATGGGCGCCAGGTGCTCGACCAGGCGCGCCTCTTCGCCGCGCACCAACTCCGTCATCCCCTCCTCAACCGCAATATGAAGCCTGTCTAAATATGCCGTGCCGGTCATAGAAACCTCCTTTGGGAACCGCCTGGTTCCCGTCCCACAAAACGGCCTGCATGGGTCGTTGTTCCGCCCTTTGGAATGTGCACGCGGACTGCCAAAGTGGCGTACGTAGAATATGCTGAAATCACAGGTGAATCCGGCGTGAGCCGGTCCCTGCCGCGTCCCCAGGGTGTGCGTTTTTCATGTCCCGGCGTCCGCAAATGAACACTGTCTGTCGATACGCGAAACTGAGACTGCCGGTTCCATGTTAGATGTCCCCATTCCGCCCGCGGATTCGTCCTGCCTGAACCGGACGCAGGCGCGGGCGCGGGCGCTTGAGGCCGGATTTACAGAGGCTGGGGTGGTGGCGCTGCCCCATGCCGGCGAGACGCGGGACGCTGCCCGCTTCGAGGAGTGGGTGCGGGCCGGGCGCGCCGGAACGATGAGCTATCTTGAACGCACGGCGGAAGATGGACGGCTGCTGCGGGCGCGGACGGGGACGCCGTTTCCGTGGGCGCGGTCGGCGATTGTGTGCATGGCGAGCTACGACAGCAGGCAGCCGCGGTCCATAAATCCGGCTCGGGGCAGCGATCCGGCTCTGGGCAGCGGCACGGCTCTGGGCAGCGACCCGGCTCTGGGCGGTACACCGACGCCCGGCGGGGCGGCCTGGATTGCGCGCTATGCGTGGTCGAGCCGCAGGGATGCGGACGGCGCGCCCCGGTCGAGCGACTACCATAAAGTGCTGCTGAAGCGGCTGCGGGCGCTCGAGGCGCGCCTGCACGGAGAACTGGGCGCATTCGAGGCGCGGGCGTACGTGGATACCGGCCCCGTGGTGGAGCGCTCGCTGGCGGTGGCGGCCGGGCTTGGCTGGACGGGCAAAAACACTTGCCTCATCCATCCCCGGCTGGGGTCGTTTGGGTTTTTGGGTGTGTTGCTGACCGCGCTGCCAGTCCAAGACGTAGAAGCGCCCACGGCGCCGCTGCCGGCCATTGTTCCCGACAGGTGCGGGACCTGCCGGCGGTGCCTGGACGCCTGCCCCACCAACGCGTTTATTGCGCCTTACCAGATGGACGCGACGCGGTGCATCGCCTACCTGACCATCGAGCACAAGGGGCCGATTGACGAGGAGCTGATGGACGGCATGGGGCGGCAGGTGTTCGGGTGCGACATCTGCCAGGATGTGTGCCCCTGGAACCGCAAGTCGCTGATCGGCGCCGATCCGGAGCCGGACCCGGATCTTGCGCCGCGCGAGGAGCTGGTGAATCCGGCGCTCGACTGGCTGGCCGAGCTCGACGAAGCGGAATTCGAGCGGCGCTTCAACGGCTCGCCGGTGCGCCGGTCAGGGTTCAACGGCCTGCGGCGCAACATCGCCATCGCCCTGGGCAACGCCGGCCTGAGCCCTTTTCACCCGCAGGCGCAAAACCGGCTCCGAGACAGGCTGCGGGAGTGGGCTGAAAGCGCAGACCGGGGCTTGCGCGCCGCGGCACGGTGGGCGCTCGAAAAGATTGAAGCTGAGGTAAATGCGCCGAAAAAGCCGTGAGCCTGGCCGGAAAGAGCCGCTGCGGCCTCCTTTTGGCTGCTGAAGTGCCACGCTCCACAATCGGCTCGGCACTCGACATTTGATCTCCTGGGAGAGACGGACCAATGCTTGTTACGACAAGCCCCAGAGTCCCGCCAATGCTACGGCCCAGAAAGTCAGCATGGCTGCGGAATCTTCACGCCTGATCCAGAGAACTGTCGTACTGCGTGAGGTTGAACTCGTTGACGATCTGCATCACCGTGTCCGAGTAAAAAGGCGGATTCGGGGCAAGCGGAGGCCGGTTGGTGGAGTACCCGCACATCATGATTTGGTAAGCGAACTGCGCCGGATCGTCCTTGACCGCCATTGCCGGCGCGTAGCGAGGCGCCGTGAGCAGCGAAGCATGAGCGATGAAGGCTTCGGCGAGCGACGGGTATCTTTCAAAGTGCTGCTCCACGGACTCACTCTGCCCTGCAACCCATTCGTGGGTCAACGTCTCCACGTAGCTGTCAGGATCGGTCAGGTTGGTGGCCTTAATCCCGAACGGATTGTTGGAGCCTTCGGGCATGAAGAGCAACCAACCGCTCTCTAAAGCTCCCTGAGCCAAGGTGACGCTGGTTGGCACCCCATTGGCTTTCTGAGCGGCCTGGGCCGGAGCTATGCAGAGGTTGAAGTAATTGGTTTCCTTCTCAAGCATCGTTCACTCCGTTAAGGACCGCAAATGCGGTTCTTGTGGCCTTCGATTTTAACCAGTCCATGAGGCTAGAAGAATCGCGTACTCAGTCTACGCCAGAACTTCCTTGAAATGCCATACAGGATCGGTTAGCTTGGACTCCACTGCGGGCGCAGCTCGCAGTGCTGGTGGCAACGGCAGCCTTATTCTTAGAGCAGCGTCCCTAACCGAAGCGCCCTTGCGCCGAGCAGGGCCTGGATGCGTCTACCGGGCAGGAAGCGATTCGGAAGCGATTCAGGAAGCGGTGCGGATTAGAGCGGTTCCACAGACGTTATGCCCAAGGGTCGCGGCATCCCACACATGCGACAGAAAAAAGTCGCATGGATGGGGCACGGAGCCTCGGGCACGGCAACCGCGAAACCGCTGAAAGGAGCGGCGAGTGTCCGATGACCCAAATCGGCGTACGTTTGGCGGGACGGCCATCGAGGTTGCGGCCACGGTGGAGGCCGTCGAACCGGCGCAGAAATCCAAGTGGTACCGGTGGCGCCGGAACGGCACGGCGCTGGTTTCCTATCTGCTGGACAGCGAGGTGCACACCTTCGCCTTCAGCGTGGCCGCCAATGCGATCATCTCCTTCATTCCGTTCGTCGTGCTGCTCTACATGTTTGCCCAGCCTGTCTTTCACTCAAAGGCCATGGTCAAGGTGGTCAACGACATGGTGAACTACTATTTGCCCTCGGCCACCAAGGACCCGAACTGGATGGTCAACAACATCCTTCGGGAGACGGTGCCGGCGCTCTCGGCGCGGCATGGCGTGCAAATCTTTTCGCTGATCATGATTCTGGTCTCGTGCACGGGGATATTTCTGCCGCTGGAGGTGGCGCTGAACCAGGCCTGGGGCGTCCGCAAGAGCCGCAACTATCTCTTCAACCAGGTCATCGCCTTCGGGCTGGCGCTGCTGATGGTCGCTTTGGCCATGGCCAGCATCTTTTTGAACGAGAGTGCGCAGTCCATGCTGACGATCCTGTTCTTCAACCACACCCACAACATCGTGTTCAGCGGCATCAGCTACCTGTGGCTCTCCACCACCACCGGCATCGCCGCCATTGTCTTCTTCTTTTTCATTTACTGGCTGCTGCCCAATCGCAAGGTTCCCTGGCGTCCGGTGATGCGCACGGCCATCGTGACGGGAATCGCCTGGCTGGCGGCGCGCGCGATCTATGCGGCGGTGCTGCCGCACCTCGACCTGAGCTCGATCTACGGCCCGTTTTTTGTTTCGGTGGGGCTGATTTTCTGGGCGTACGCTTCGGGGCTCATCCTGTTTGCGGGGGCGCAGTTCAGCGTGGCGCGGTGGGGGGCGAAGCAAGGCTGAAGACCCCTGCTATCGAACTACTATGAATGTCTGGCGCCGTTTCGGGCCGAAGCGAAAGACTGCGAAGTCCCGATCCAGCGACGCGACGCGGTCGATCCCCAATCGTAGCATCACAGCAAAGCTGGTTCGATCCACGATCGAAAAGTCCTGGTCGCGCCAGGAACCCCCGATCTGCCAGGCTGCTTCCAAGTCCGCCAATCCAACCGGTTCAATGGCCGCAATGCCTCCGCGCAATCCTTCCCAAAACCGCTCCGCTGCGTTTGAACCAATCTTGTGATGGAGTAACATCCAGGTTTCCGCCAGAACATGGTCTGACGTCAAGAGGTCTTCACCTGAGGCGAGGACCGATTTTGCCTGTAAATTGCGTCTGTCCGCAGCATCCGCCGCCGCAAACCAGATCGAAGTGTCAACGAACAGACTCATAATTGAGCAGGCTCAGCGCCGGGTTCTTCTGCGCGAGGCGCTGTACGCCTCGGCAATCATGGACCGCTTGTTTTTTTCGATATCGGATCCACCTGAAGAGCCAAGATCGAAGATGCAGGTCACATCGGCCTTGGCTTTTGGGCTAGTTAGGTCGGACGCCACCAGACGGCGGACGTATTCAGCGAACGAGACACCGATGTCCTGCGCACGCCTGCGAGCCTGCGCTTGTAATTCGTTCTCGAGTGAAATCTGCGTCCGCACCATCATGATGGCTCCATCATATCACCATTTGGGGTCACCGTACTTTAAACGCCTTGTCCACGATTGCGTTGGGATCGCGGCCAGCGGGGATCAAGGTGAACAGCGAAAACGACGACATGCGGATGACGGCGACGTCGCCGGAGCGCGAATCCACTGCGAAAAGCAGATGGCCATAGGCGGAGAGAGCCAGCGCCGAGGGGCCGTCGCCTACGCTTACCGAGGTCATGCGGCGGCCGTCGTCGATGGAATACTCGCTGACGTAGTGGGAGCGGAAGTTGGCGACGTAGAGCATCGAGTTGTCGCGCGAGATCAGGCCGAAGACGGGTTCCTCGCCCATGAGCGTGGCGCCGATCACGTCGTTAGCGCCGGTTTCGAGCTCGGAGGTGGAGTCGGAGAGGGAGTTGGCAACGTAGATTTCGCCGCCGTCGGGCTTGAGGGCCAGGTTGACGGGGCCGCGGCCTACGTCGATCAGCGTTTCCAGGCGGTCCGGCTCAGGCGGATGGGCCTGGGCAAGGGCAATCGCCATCACGGCGTGGCCCTCGGTGCAGGGGATGAAGGCCTTGGCGGAGTCGGGCAGAATGACGGACCGGCCCGCGCCTGGGCAGCCGCCAAAGACCGCACGGATGCGCCGCGTACGAGGATCGATCACGGTTACGGCATTTCCCGCGCGGTCGCCAACCACCAGCGAGTTGCCGTCGGGCGAAATCGTTGCCGCCACTGGATCGACGCCGGCGGGGATCTGAGCGATCTCGCGGCGCGCGCGGAGATCGACGACGGAGACCGAATTCGAACCGGAGTTGGCCACGTAGGCCAGCTTGTCGTCCGCCGAGAGGCTGATGGAGAGCGGCCGCCGGTGCAAGGGGATAGCCGCGGCGACGGCGTTGCGCTCGGCGTCGATGATGGAGATCGAGCCTGTGCCGCCGGGCGCGCCTGCGTTGACCACGTAGATTTCGTTGCGCGTGGTGCTGGCGGCTACGGCCACCGGGTCCTGGCCTACGGCGAGGTCCCGGTCGAGACGCACGTTGACCACGTCGATCACGGTGACGGCGCCGCTGCCACCGTCGGTGACGTAAGCGTATTCGCGATAGTTGGCGGGGAAGGTGGGAAAATCGCTGTGGGAGCAGCCGGTAAGAAATAACAGAAGCAGAAAGAACGCGAACGATTCCCAAGCAGGCGACGAGATGGGGCTCGGCAACGATTTGCAGGAAAGCCCGGAACCGCAGACCCTTCGACTCCGTCCGCTGCGGCGGGCTCCGCTCAGGATGACGAACCGGGTGGGGGGTGCCGTCATGCGGTCTTTTGAGCAGCTTCCACGCGGATGCCGCGCGCCAGGCGCCGCCCGACCACCGGCGCAATCTGTTCCAAATCGTCCATCATGCGGGCAAACTGCTGGGGATAGATGGACTGGGGGCCGTCGGAGAGGGCTTTTTCCGGATGGTCGTGCACCTCGACGAGGATGCCGTCGGCGCCGGCCGCGGCGGCGGCGCGCGCCATGGGTAGGACGCTGTCGCGCCGGCCGGTGCCGTGGCTGGGATCGACGAGGATGGGCAGGTGGCTGACGCGCTGCACCGCCGGAACCACGCTGAGATCGAGGGTGTTGCGCGCGTGGTCTGAGAAGGTGCGCACGCCGCGCTCGCATAGGATCACCTGGTAGTTGCCCTCGCTCATCACGTACTCGGCGGCCATCAGGAACTCATCGAGTGTGGCGCTGAGGCCGCGCTTGATGAGCACCGGCTTGCGCAGCTTGCCGGCGCGCTTGAGGAGCGAGAAGTTCTGCATGTTGCGGGCGCCGATCTGGATCACGTCGGCCCACTCGGCAACGAGCTCGAGGGTTTCGGTGTCGAGCGCTTCGGTGACGATGCGCAGGCCGTAGCGCTCGCGAATCTCCGCCAGGATGTGCAGGGCTTCGAGACCGAGGCCCTGAAATGCGTAGGGAGAAGTGCGGGGCTTGTAAGCGCCGCCGCGGAAGAACTGGGCGCCGGCCGCGGCCACCTGCCCGGCGATGGCGAAGGCCTGTTCGGGGCTTTCCACGGAGCAGGGGCCAGCTACGACGGCCAGTTGCCCGCCGCCGATGGCGGCGTCGGTTCCGGCGAAGCGGATGACGGTGTTTTCTTCCTTTACGTCGCGGCTGGCCAGTTTGTATGCCTTGGAGACGCGAATGACTTCGGCGACGCCGGGCAGGGCCTCGAGGTTGCCGCGCTCGACGGCGTCCTGGTTGCCGGTGATGCCGATGGCGGTGCGTTGGGCTCCGGGGAGCGGGTGGGCACGGTAACCTAGCTGCGTAATCGCGTCGCAGACCGCCTGCACCTGCTCGGGCGTAGCCTGCGCCTTCATAACCACTAACATTCGCTTGCCCTCGAACCCTCAGTCTATAAGCTGAGGCGGCGAAGGGCAATTTCGCAGGCTGTTTAGAGCGGTTCCACCGTAATTTTAGCCATTTCTATAGCGATTCCGGAGAAGCTGCGCCCACCTGTTGTGGCCTCCCACCCATGCGACAGAAAAGAGTCGCATGGATGGGGCACGGGGCGGATTTAACAACGCAGATCAGGGCTTGGCAGATCAGTGGTCAGCAAAATGGGGAGTCAGCAAATCGGGGGCCAGCAAATCGGGGGTCAGCAATTTGGGGATCAGCAAATCGGGAGTTAGCAAATCCGGGTTTGTGGAGCTACATGCTTTTCGACGTTTTCGGAGTTTCAGTTCGTAGGAGAAATAACAACGCAGATCCGGGGCGCGCGCTTCTGTGCTGGAGCGCTACGCTTCTTTCGATTCGTCGGTGGAATCCGCACCCGCGCCGGTCGCGACGATCGCCGGCGCAATCACCATGCCGATAAAGGCGAGAGCAATCATAAGGTCATGCATGTTCGCTGTCTCCTTGCCTGGCTGGGCGTGTGCTGCTTACATAGACATCATCAATCTGATTTGGGGAGAAGGAAATACCACAAAGACATTGTTGTGAGGGAGGGCGGTGCTATGCGGGATTTACACGAAAGTGGCAGGGGGAGGAAGTTCGAAAACAAGCATCCCGCGGCGGGCGGGCTGAGAAGGCTCTATGGCGATTCCAGACAAGCTGTACCCACCTGTCATGGCGTCCCACCCATGCGACAGAAAAGAGTCGCATGGATGGGGCACAGAGCTTTGGGTACAGCTACCTTGGAACCGCTTTTGTCGATTCAATCTAAATGCGATGCAGCGCATCAGCGCGTCAGCCCCTTCCGCCGTCCAGCCGTTTGGCGTCGCGCCTTTGCGCCAGCCATTTGAGCCCCAGAAAGGCGAGGTAGCTCAACTGTACGATCCAGGTGACGATGTAGGCGGCGACGACAAATTCGTGGTCGATAATGGCGTTTTGATTCATGTTTTTTCCCGTTTCGAAGACAGGTTCCTTGAGTTGTAGATCAGATGCTGGAGGTTTCGTGCAGGGCGGCGTCGGCCTCCCTGGCGGCCGACTTTTGCCGCTGCCGTTCGAGGCGGTAGCGGATGAAGAGGATCATGGCGCCCCACATGAACCAGGCCAGCATGTTCCAGAGAAAGGCCGGGAGCATGGAGGAGGCCATGCCGGAACCGGGTGCGCCGCCGAAGACCGGGGCCGGGTGCATGGTGCGCCACCAGCGGTTGGACATATAGACGATGGGCACGTCGACGGCGCCGAAGATGCCGAAGACCGCGGCCAGGGTCTGCATCTGCGCTCCGGCGGTGAAACGGCGCAGCAACAGGTAGCTCACGTAGATCAGCCACAGCACCAGGGTGGTGGTCAGGCGCGGATCCCAGGTCCACCAGATACCCCAGGCGCGGCGTGCCCAGATGGGCCCGGTGGTCAGGCCAACGGTGCAGAAGACAACGCCGACTTCAGCGCCGGCCAATGCTAAAGCATCGGCAATCTGCGCGCGGCCGGCGTGGTTGCGGCGGAAGGCGAGAAATCCGATCGATCCGGCCAGGCTGACCGCAAACGCGGAAAATGCCACCGCCCATGCGGGCACATGGTAGTAGATGATGCGGGAGATCTCGCCCTGCATGGCGTCGCTGGGCGCCACGTACATGGCCTGGTAAAAGCCCCAGAACAAGAGAGCAATGGTGATGGCAACGTAGAGGCCGATGGCGAGTTTTTTCATCGGGGAATCCTGGACGGTCGAGTCCAGTTTACGCCGCGGTGGGTGGGTGGGTGTGATTTGGATCACTCGGCTGGTTCTCGGGTCTCTCGATCCTGGGAAGGGCGCGGAGTGTATCGCGCTGGCGATCAACGGTAGAGGGGCGGGTTCAAGCAGCCTGCTGCCGGGGCTTTACCCTGTTCAATGACTTGCTCCTCGACGCGACCCAGAGGTCGTGTCCGCTCTGCAAGCCGATCCAGAACTGGGCGGAGTTGCCGAAGTAACGGCTGAGCCGCAATGCGGTGTCGGCTGTAATGCCGCGCTTGCCGCGCACCAGGTCGTTAACCCGTGGAGCCGAGATATGCAGATCTTTTGCGAGCCTGTACGCGGATAGGCCCAACGGCTCCATGAACTCTGTAAGGAGTATCTCGCCGGGATGGATCGAGAAGGCAAAGGGGATCTTGTCCATGAGTCCTCCTAGTGGTAATCCACGATTTCAACGTTGCCGGCATCGCCATCGAGCCAAATAAAGCACAGCCGGTATTGATCGTTGATGCGTATGCTGTGTTGATCTTTGCGGTCCCCCGTCAAAGCTTCGAGATGGTTGCCGCCTGGCACCGCGAGATCGGAAAGCCGGGTGGCCCAGTGCAGAATGGCGAGCTTTTTTAGAGCAGAAACGCGGATGTTAGCCGGAATGCGCCGGCTTTTCCCGGTCTCCCAAAGCAGTTGAGTGTCGGAGTCCTTGAAGTTCCTGATCACCGAACATAATAACGGATTTCATTATGAACGTCAATCGTTAAAGATTGCGCTCACTCGGCGTGCAGCACCACGTCGAACAGGAGCAGGCTCACGGTGGTGAAGACGATGTCGTAGCCTACCAGCATCTTGATCCAGAGCGTGGGGTCGCCTTCGCCGGTGAGGATGTCGGTGGTGGATTGCACCATGGCCAGCAGCGCGGGGATGAAGATGGGAAACAGGATCAAGGGGAGGAGCAGTTCGCGGTTGCGGCTGCGGATGGAGAGCGCCGCGAAGAAGGTGCCGTTGGCCACCAGCGCCCAGGTGCCCAGCGGCAAAACCACGGCCAGCAGCCAGCCCTGGCCGAGCACGTGCAGGTTATAGAAGACGAGAAAGACCGGCGCGAGCAGCAGTTCAACGATGGAGACGAAGAGGAAGTTTGCCAGCACCTTGGCCAGAAAGAGCTCGGCGCCGGGCGTGGGGGCCATGCGCTGCGCGTCGAGGACCTGGTGGCGGATTTCGCGGGCCCACGCCTGGTTGAGCGCGCTGACCGAGGCGAACATGGTGGCCACGCAGAGTACGCCGCCGGCGATCTGGCGCGAGAACGCGCCCTGGGGATCGAAGGAGATGGAAAACAGCACCACCACCAGCAGGGCGAAGAAGAGCATGGAGTTGACGGCCTCGCGCGAACGCCACTCGATGCGCAGGTCCTTGGCGAGATGGGTCCAGAGCGCACTCAGCATGACGGCGCCTGCGCGGTTTTCGGCGCATCCCCCGCGGCGTTTCTGGTCAGGTCGGCCGTTTCCACTGGCGCATCGAGCGCGCGGGCGGCGCGCAGATAATCGTCGGGGCTGAGGAGCAGTTGCGTGCCGCGTGCTCCGGCGGAGACGCTGATCCGGTCGAACAAAATCGCCGTCTCGTCCACGAACACCGGGAAGGCCTTTTTGGCGCCGAAGACGGTGACGCCGCCGCGGACGTAGCCGGTGAGGGGCTGCACGTCCTTGAGCGAAACCATCTCCGCTTTGCGCGAGCCCGCGGCACGCGCTAGCTTCTTGAAGTCGAGCTCCGCGTTGCCGGGGATCACGGCGAAGACGTAAGCGCCGGGACCGCCGGTGGTCAGCAGCGTCTTGAAGACCTGCTCGGCGGGCATTGCGATTTTCTTCGCGACTGTAGTCGCCGAAAGATCGCCGGGATCGACCTCGTACTCGCGCAGCTCGAATGGGATGCCGAGCGATTCGAGAAACCGCGCCCCGTTTGTCTTCATAGGATCGGGCTCCCAGGTTCAAACGAAAGCAAGCGTCCGGCTTGCAGCCTGAGCACCCAGTCGGCGATGGGGGCGGCCAGGTCGCGCTGGTGGGTGGTGATCACGATGGTCCGATTGCTCTGCCGGAACCCTGCGAGCAGCTCGACCATTTGCCGCGCGCTCTCCACATCCATGTTGGAGAAGGGTTCGTCGAGCAGCAGCAGCTCCGGAACGGGCAGCAAGACGCGGGCCAGCGAAGTCCGCTGCCGCATGCCCTGCGAGTATTGGCCGAGGGTGCGTTCGAGCTGCGGATCGAGCCCGACCTGGCGCAGAGCGTCGGCTGGGGTGAGACAGCGGCGGCCCGGATAAAGGCAGCTGAAGTAGCGGAGATTCTCCTGCCCGGTGAGCTCGTCGTAAAGCATGGGTGTGTGGCTCATGTAGCCGATGCGGGCCCGCGCCTCCTGCGGCTCAACACCGCTTCCAGGGCCGCCGAAAACCCGCACTTTGCCGAAGCTGGGCCTGAGCAGCCCGGCCAGAATCCTCAGCAGAGTGGACTTGCCGGCGCCGTTCTCGCCGATCAGCACGTAGCATTTGCCGGGCATGAATTCGGCCGACACCTGCTTTAACGCGGCAAAGGTTCCGAAAAGTCTGGAAACCTCGTCGAGGCTTGCGCAAACCGGCGCGGCTGCGTTTGCCTGCCGATGTGGCGATGAAGACCTGTCGCCCTCCGGCTGCACCACCCCGGCGACGGAGGTTGGATCGTTCATTCTCAGGCTGCCGGCTTGAGCGGAGTTCCGGAGGCGGAAGCGGTTGCCGGACGCACCGGGGCCGGCTTGGCGGGTTCGCCGGGATGGAGCGGCTGGCTGGGTGCGTATTTGCTGGCGCACTTGGCCTGCAAGCCTGTTGCATGAAAGACGCCGTCGCGCCCGTACGCGCCTTCGGCAACGGCCATGGCGTCGCCTTTGAAGGTGTCCGGCGGCGGCTCCGACCCCTTATAAACTACCTTCAGATCCCGTCCCTCGGCGGCCTTCGCCGAGTGGCTCTCGTACTCGGTGAGGATAAAAGTGACGTTGGGGCCGTCTGGCACAATGGTGCCGGGCTTGACGAACCCTTCGACCCGCAACTGGTTTCGATAGGCCTTGGCGCCCATCCCGTTCAGCTCGGGGATGGTGACGAAGTAACTCTTGCCCGCTCCGTAGCCGGTATAGGCGAGCCAGCCGATGGTGCCCAGAATAATGGCGGAGGCAATGCCGATACGCCACGTTGTCGCAGAGATTTTCATAGTCAATCATTAACGATACGAGCCTGCGCGTCCGGGGTCAACCCCTGCGAATGCGAAATGGATTCTTAGAACTTCATGCGGATTCCGAGCTGGATCTGGCGCGGGGAATAGTAGTCGGTGCCGTTGATGGTGAGGGGCTGGCCAAAAGCGGATTCGGGCAGGCCGGTTTTTTTGCTGGTTTTTAGCCCGGTGAGAAAGTTGAGCGTGGGCGGCGTGGCCGGCGTGCCCAGCGCGCCTGGCTTGCTGCCGGATTGAATGAAATAGCCAGTGGTTTCGATCCGGGTCACGTTCTGGTGGTTGAAGAGGTTAAAGGTCTCGGCCATGATCTGAAGCTCGCGCATGTGTCCGAGCGAGAAGCTTTTGCCCAGGCGCAGGTCGGCTTTCCAGGTGTCGGGATAGCGGAAGGTGTTGCGGCCGATGTTGTAGACCACGCCGTTGTTGCCTACTCCATAAACGCGGTTGTCGCCGCCGGAACCGTTCATGCTCCCCGCGAGACCGGCGATGGGATTGCCGTTCGAGTCGATTTCTTCGGCGAGCGAGCCGGAGGTGCGCATGGTGTAGGGCAGGCCGCTGTGGAAATTGCCTATGCCGGAGAGCATCCAGCCGTTGACGATGCGGCCGGCGAAGTCGTGCAGCTTCCACGGCGGTTCGTAGACGAGCATCACGGCGGCGAAGTGGCGCACGTCCAGTCTGCTGGTTCCGTATTCCTGGCGGAAGCTGTCTGAACCTGCCGGAACCGGCGCCGGATCGAGCGGGCTCGCATTGGGGTTCCAATCCATGGCGTGGGCGTAGGTGTAGTTGGCGTGGAAGGTGAGGCCGCGGCGGCCGTAGCGGGTGAGCCTGACCACGGTTGCCTCGTAGGTTGAGTTGGCGCGGCTCATCATCTCGGTAATCCCCTGGTAGCTCGCATTGTTCCAGCCACCGCAGGTAGTGTCAGGCGGAGGCGGCCATGTGGAGCAGGCGTCGGACGGCCAGGAGGCATAATAGGGCACCGTGATCTGCGCGGCCTTGATGGGGCCGAGGCCGAGGTTTCCGCACGTGCCGCTGGAGTTGGTAGGCTGGCCGCTGCTAGTAGTGCCGGGGGGCGTGTAGGGAACCTCGTCACACACGTCGTAAGTGATGGTCTGTTCCTGGGCGGGGGTTTGCGTGGGGGTGGTGAGGTTGGCGTCGAGGTCGCTGGGCAGGCGGCGGCCAAGGCTGACGACCGCGCTGGCGGTGAGCTGCACGCGGCCAGGCAGGCTCTCTTCAATGGCGGCCAGGGCCTGGTGGATCTCTGGGTTGCGGAAGTTGGGCGCGAACTCGACCGCGCCGGGCGTAACCACGGTGAGCGGCTCGCCGGAAAGCACGTAGGGAAATGGCGGCGCGCCGCCGCCGTTGTTGGGCAGATCGTCGGTGGGCCGCATGAAGAAGCTCAGGTCACCCGCCGGGGAGCCGGTGCGGGTGAGGACGTTTTCGAGGGTGGCGTTTTCCACGCGGCCGTAGTACAAGCCGTAGCCGAGGCGCAGCACCGGCCAATGGCTCTCCGCGGAGCCGATAGCCAGGCTCACGCGCGGACCCCAGTTGTTGCCGAGATTGGGCAGCTTCCCGGTGAACGGAAGAGCGGGATTGGCAAGAGCGGCGATGGGCGGCGGCAATTGCTCTCGCGACCAGCGCAGGCCGATGGAGAGGACCAGGCGATGATTTGGCTGCCACTGAGCGGTCGAGAATCCGGCCAGGTCGTTGGTGCTCAAATGCCAGTTGGTGGGGCCCATCGTTTGCGAATAGGACGAGTAGCAAGGCAGGTTGCCGAGGCCCATCGGCGTGCCGTTTGAGGTGTACCAGAGTTTGCGGGTTTCGTCGCAGTTGTGGGGGTTGTCCGCGTCCAGCGCATCCGAGAGCCCGTACTTCTCAAAGGACAGCGCGTCGGAGATAAAGTTCGCCACGGTGGAGTAGTGGTAGGTGCCGGTTTGGTTGCGCAGCAGGCTGGTGGAATCGGCGTCGTGGCCTAATTCGAAGCCGGCCTTCAGGAGCAGGCCGTTGTGGACCCAGTCCAGCATTTCCCGACCGTTATATTGCCGCTCGTCAGGATAGCTGCCCTGGCCGAAGCGCGAGGGATTGCCGATGGTGAAGCCGTTCGCCGAATCGACGGCGATCTGGGGGAGCTGGCCCCAGGCGTTCCCGGTCAGAAATGCTTGCTCGAAGGCCGAAGGCGAATCCGGCCGGGCGCTCAGAATGCTGCGGCCGACGGAGCCTTGCGTGGTGGCCAGCAGGTTGGGCGTCAGAAACGCTTCCCAGCGCGCCAGCAGCCACTCCTGGCTGGCTTCGCTCGATCCGAAACTGTGACTGCCATAGGTTTCCGCGGTGCGCGTCATTCCGCCGCCGGGCGCGTTCCAGTCGGCGCCGATGCCTTCAAAGGTGAAGTGGTGGCGCTCCGCGGCTTGCCAGTCGATGCGGGCAAAGCCGACCCACTGCGCGGAGGTACGCGGAGCGGGGCCGAGCAGCCCAGCCAAATTTTGGAGCACCCCGGAATATTCCGCCGTCGCCATGGCAACGGGGCAGGAAGACGGCAGCCCCGACCCCTGCGGCGCCGCCGCCGATAACCCCAACTGAGCGCACAGCAGAACGGTCTGCGCTTCGCTT
This sequence comes from Occallatibacter sp., assembly GCA_050745765.1. GTDB lineage: Bacteria > Acidobacteriota > Terriglobia > Terriglobales > Acidobacteriaceae > Telmatobacter. The sequence continues at coordinate 21,975 of JBOGLX010000207.1, forward strand.
GGCGGGCAGAAGAACCCATAGCAGTTCCCGTACCCGGACGTGCCGGCCGTCTCATCGGTGCCAATCGGCTCCTTGGCCATCGCCAGCCCCGGATCGTTGCGGCGATAGCTGTCGATTGCGCCAAACCAGAACAGCTTGTCGCGGCGAATGCGGCTGCCCGCGCCAAGGCCCCAGACCGTCTCGTGATCGGGCGGGGTGTAGGACGGGGAGGTAAAGTTCGAGGTGTAGCCCTCTGAAGGCCCACCCGAGAACCCGGTGAACTGGAACCACTGCGTGAAGGGGTTCCGCGCGCCCCAGTTGTTCTGGCGGTCGAAGAAAGAGCCCTGGCCGTGGAGCTGGTTTGTGCCGCGCTGGGTTTCGATGTCGATGCGGCCGCCGGCGGAGCGGGAGTCATCGGCTGCGACGTTTCCGGCAACGGTCTGTACCTGGCGGATGGCGGATCGACTGACGCCGGCGCCGCGGCCGCCCCAGGCCTGGCCCATGTTGGAAGGCTCGTCGCCGGTGAGGCCCTCGGAGATCGATTCACGGTTGCCGGTGCGGGTTGCGCCAAAGGCCAGTTCGGTGCTCATGCCGTCGATGGAGGTGTCGGGGGGCTGATCGAGTGAGCCGCGGAGAGAGGCTGCCGATGCGCCGCCGGACTGGGTGGAAGCGGTGGGCGTGTCGAGGAGGAAATCCTGCCAATGGCGGCCGGTGACGGGAAGCGATTGCAGTTCATCGGCGGTCATGGTGGTGGTTACGGCTTCGGCGGCCGGAGCGGGCTGCTGCGCGGCGGCGACAATTAGTGGCGCGAGCGGCTGCGTAAAGGCGAGGACCGCGCGCAGACCGGCGGCGGCGATTTCGCTGACTGCGAGGCCGCGGCTCATGACGCCGGCTTCGCGGATTTCGGCCAGCATGGACGGAACGCTGGACGTGGGCAAGATGGCGGGCGGGGCTGCGCGGGCGACTTGCGTTTGCTCCGCGGGAGGGGCGAGGCGGATGGCCGGATTTCTAGCGGCTGCTTGACCTGGAGCAGGCAAGCGCGTTGGGGACGGCGGCGGAGCTGGCGCGGGCGGCGCGAACGCGGCCACGGTTGCAGAATTCGGAGCCGGTAGAGCGGTTACGGGAAGAGGATGCAGCGGCTCGGCGGCAACCGCGGCGGCGGGCGTGGCGCTGAGAGCGGCGGGGGGTTCGCGGAACGCAGAGGGCGCGGGCCGGCCTTGCAGAGCCATTTGGGGTGCAGGTTGGCTGGATGCTGCGCTCGCGAGCGGCGGAGCGGGCGAGGCAGGAAGCACTGGCGAAACTGGAGGCGCGGGCGCGGGAGCCGCGTTGGCCACCATCGGCACTGGTTCGGGCGCGGGAAGCTCGAATTGCATGGCGGCCTGGACGCGGGCTTCGGCTCCGGCGTTGACCTCGATGCCGTCCAAGCTGCCGCGGCCGAGCTGCGGGGTTTCCGCCTGGATGGTGTACTGGCCGGGGGTGAGACCGGTGAACCGGTAGGCGCCGTTGCGGGCGGTGACGGTGCGAAACTCGGCGCCCGTGGAATCGTTGCGGAGGATGACGGTGGCGCCGGCGAGTGGGGCGGAACGGAGATCGGTGAGCTTGCCGGCGAGAGAACCGGGCTCGGGCGGCGACTGCGCAAGAGCGGACGCGGCCGCAGCCACGAACAGCAGGAGAACCATCCAGTTGCGCGTAACCTCCACCACGGTCCCCCATGCGGCCAGCGCCGCGAAAAAAGACAAAGCATGCAGTGCCGGTTCTCGCCGAGGAGGCGCCGGAAAAGCTTAGCTGATTGACTGGCGCGGCCTTCAACGGAGTCGAGAAACGGCTCTATAGCGATTCCAGAGAAGTTGTACCCACCTGTCGTGGCCTCCCACCCATGCGACAGAAAAAAGTCGCATGGATGGGGCACGGGGCTTTGGATACAGCAACTGTGGAACCGCCTTAGCTGAAAGCCCATTCTGGGGGAAACATTCAAGCGCGGAAACGTCCGGCGTGACGCCGGATCGTGTGGTGTCTTAAAGTTACTTAAGATTTTATGCTTCTTTTTTCGTAATGCAAGGTAATGTCAATGAGATTTGCGGGGATTTACGCAAGTTGGCTTCAGGCGGATGCGGGCGCCAGGGCAAAGGCAAGAACTGCGCTCAATGGCGTTGAGGCAATTGGCAGCGGCCCTCCGGGGCGCGGGCCGCCGTGTGGGCTGGGGTTCCCAGGACTGCGCTGCGCTTGTCCTGGGCTACCATCGCCGCATCCCTCCGGGATGCCCGGAGCGGCCTCGTGGCGATAGGTGGTGAGTCAGTTTGGCCTTCCCTCTTTTTCAGGAGTTTATGTATGGGTTGAAGCCCGTACCCTTCAAGGATATAGCCGAACTGACCCACGATTTGGCGATACCGCGCGGGCGGAGGTTCGTTAAACTGAGGAGACGCGGAGACACGGCCGGAGATTGTGGGCCGCAAACCGGCGAGGTCAGAAGATTGCGTTTGGCGGCTGTGTTTGGCGACTAGGTTTGGCGGCTGCGATTGGCGACTGTGTTTATTGACGAAGCGAAAATCCGGGTGAAGGCGGGGGACGGCGGAAACGGCTGCATGGCGTTCCGGCGGGAGAAGTTTGTGCCTCGCGGAGGTCCCTCGGGCGGCGACGGCGGGCGCGGCGGCGACGTGGCCATGGAATCGAGCCAGCGGCATAACACGCTGATTCATTTCCGCTATAACCCGGAGCACAAGGCGCAGCGGGGCGAGCACGGCATGGGGTCGAACTGCACGGGATTGGATGGGCATTCGATCACGCTGCAGGTGCCGGTGGGGACGGCGCTTTACGACGCCGAGAGCGGCGAACTGGTGCACGACTTCAGTGAGCCTGACGAACGGATTACGATTGCGCGGGGCGGACGCGGGGGGCGGGGCAACCAGCACTTTGCCACGAGCACCCACCAGGCGCCGCGCGAGCACGAGCTGGGAAGGCCGGGCGAGGAGCGGATGTACCGGCTGGAATTGAAGCTGCTGGCCGATGTGGGGCTGGTGGGCTATCCGAACGCGGGAAAGTCGACGCTGATCTCGCGCATTTCGGCGGCCAAGCCGAAGATCGCCGATTATCCGTTTACGACGCTCGAACCGAACCTGGGCGTGGTGACCGTGGGCGAGGCGCCGGACGATTACTCCTTTGTGGTGGCCGATGTGCCGGGATTGATTGCGGGGGCGCACCTGGGCTCGGGGCTGGGCACGCAGTTTCTGCGCCATATCGAGCGGACGCGGCTGCTGGTGCACCTGGTGGACGTGTCGGATGCTTCCGGCCGGCCGGACCCGGTGGAAGACTTCAAGACGATCAACAACGAGCTGGCCAGCTTTGAGAATGCGGCTGGGGAGAGTCTGTTGGCGGAGAAGCCGATGATTGTGGCGGCGACGAAGATCGACGCGGCTAATGCGGAGAAGCTGAAAAAGCTGGCTGCTCATGCGAAGCGGCGGCGGTTGGAGTTTCATGCCATTTCGGCCGTGACGGGCGAAGGGGTCGAAGAGTTGAAGTGGGCACTGGCGGCGCGGCTCAGGGAGCCTTTGCACGCGGAGCGGTAAGCCCTTGAACAGGCCTCCCAAGTAAGCGGCCTTGTTCTTTCCTGTGCGTATCGTGCGCGTAGATTGAGTCTATCTCTCGCGCTTTTTTACCCTTCGCAGAGCGTGAACGCAGGCTGGCAACCCGGCGCTTGAAGCAGCCATCTCACCGACTACTGGAGAGGTTGGCCCATGGAATCGATCAAGCGCGATCTCATACTCGGTGCATCGATGTGCGCGCTGGTGTTCACATGTGCGCTGGCCTTGGGAAGTCCCTTTGTAAACCGCTATCCGGATGCTACGCGGGCCCCGCAAGTGCAGGGGCCGCAGCCTACGGTGACACCGCAAAGGGATTTCCACAACATCCCTATATAACGCACAAACCTGAGGCGCCCAGAGCGATTCCAGAGAAGCTGCACCCGCCTTGTCGTGGCCTCCCACCCATGCGACAGAAAAGAGCCGCATGGATGGGGCACGGGGCTTTGGGTACAGCAACTGTGGAACCGCCTCAGGCAAGTACAAAGTCAAAGGGCCAGAGATCCGGTGCGCCGTTTCGCGGCTTTGAGAGAGCAGGGCCGAAGCGCGGGGTCTCCTCTCGGCGCGTGCGGTCAGGAGCCGCCGGCGCGAGCGCCCGCTTCCATGGCGTCGAGGACGGAGCGCATCTTGTCGAATTCGGGGTGGCCGCGGAGGGGTTCGAGGCGAGGATCGGCCAGGTTCTGAAAAAACCAGGGGCAGCGGTCCTTCATGGACCCGCGGAGTTGGGCGATGGCCGCGTCGAGCTCGCCAAGAGCGACATAGACGGCCGGAGTGAAGGAGTTGATGATGTAGCGCTCGCGGCCGAGCCACTCGAGTCGTTCGAGGATCGCCCGGGCACGATCGCCGCCGCCGCTAAGAGCGAGCGCGTAGGCGTGCATCTGAAGGACGATATCGTGGTAGGGCATGCGGCGCTCGATGTCCTCAGCCAGTTCGGAGGCGGGTCCGGTGTCGCCATTGAAGGCCATGATGACGACGCCGTAGAGATTGGGAGTCGCCTGGTCTGGAAAGAGCGCGAGTGTTTTATGCGCCTGCTCGAGGCTCTGGGAAGCGTGGCCGGCGAGATGCAGCGCCCATGCCAGGCGGCCGTGCAGCCAGGCGGCGAAAGGATCGAGGGCGATGGCCGCACGGAGCAGGTCGATGGCCTCGTCGAAGCGGTGACGGCTGAGGGCGAACATGGTGCGCGCGCGGGTGACCCATTGGTCGTGTGGCAGGTGGGCAGAGAGGGAAAAGGCGCGGAGTGCGGCGGACAGGTCGCGGTCGAAGTGGAAGCTGATCCATCCGAGGGCTGGGCGCATGGCGTCGGGGAGACCGGGGGGAGAGGGCGCTTGCGCGGCAGCGCGGCGGGCGATGGCGGCGGCGACCGCCGGCGGCATGAAACCCTGAAGGACCTGTTCGACGCAAAGATTGACGAGGTCGACGCGCGCGCCGGTCAGCGAGGGATCGATCTCGATGGCGCGGAGCAGGTGCTGGAGAGCGTCCTGCATCTGGTGGCGCTCGAAAGACTGACAGTCCAGGTGGGCGCGCTGATAGATGTCGTAGGCTTCGCGACGCCGAACAACGACATTCTTTTCGTCTTCGGAGGCGGACACGGCCTGAATGGAGTGGAGGACGTTGGCTTCCTCGGACGATGAGCCGCCAGAGGCCTGGCCAATGGGGAAGGCTTGGCTGAGGCGAAGATTGAGTCGGCGGGCGAGTTCGGTTTCGAGGCCGGCGATGCGGCCGCGCTCGACCAGCACGTCTTCAAGCCAGACCTGGACGCCGTCTCGGACGCGAATCATTTCTGCGCGGAGACGGAAGAGGGCCGGCAGGGCGTGCAGGGAACCGGCGAGAACGAAATCGGCTTTGAGGGCGGCGCCAATCTCCTGCGCCATATGGCCGCGGCGCGCGAGGGTGAAGACGGAGTCTTGGGCCAGGACGGCCAGGGAGGAGTTAACCGCGCGGACGAGGCCCGCGGCGGTTTGCTCGGCAACCGCGGCGCCCAGATACTCGGGGACGCCGAAGCCGGTGGTAAAAGGCGCGATGGCCAGACGGAATGGCTGCGCGGCGCCACAGGGCTGCACGCTGGCTGTGAGGCGATACCCGCGCTTGTAGATGGTCTGGATGCAGTCGTTGGGCTCGAGGCGCGCACGCAGGGAAGAGAGGCATCTGGGGACGCTGTCGGCGCTGACGTGGACATCGCCCCAGAGCTCCAGGCGCAGCTCCTGGGGAGTGACGATCCGGCCGGCGCGGCGCAGCAGAAGGCGCAGGGCCGCCAGTTCCCTTGGCGGGAGATGAATCGGCGCCTGGCCGCGGAAAAGCGCGCCGTCCGGCTCGATGCGGAAGGCGCCGAAGACGATTCCATCGTCCTGGCCGCTGGGGTCTGGCGGCAAAGATTCCGGTAAAGGTGCTGACAACTCTCTCTTGCGATCCAACGCAGCTCCTCGGGTTGCGGCGCCGTTCGCTGACTGGGCCTGCCCAAAAAGGTCGGCAATAGCCCGGAGAGCGCCGCAGTGACCTCACAGCTCAAACAATCCAGGGAAGGGGGGTTCGGAGGCCCGTCTTAGTTCTGTAGTTGCAGGGGCCTTCTGGCTTCGATCGGTTGCACAAAGCTCGTTCCTGTTTCTTGCAGTGGTGCAAGGTGGGTTTTTCTTCAGGAAGAACCAACCGGGCTGCTATCGCTTCCGGGCAGAGAAGCAGTGCAGCCACTTTAGTTAACAAGCCCGATTATCATCTTTTCGCACCGCCGGGGGAGGAGGCAAGCCCAACTTTTGTCTGCTTGAAGTAATCCAAAAACGGTTACTTGCTGATTGGAGAGTTACTAGGCAAATATGAAATTAAGTCAAATCAAAGAGAATAGTTGCAAAAGTTTACCGTCCGCGGCGCGGTTCAGGCGGCGTGGACAAACTAACCCCGCCGCCCCGGCACAGGGGTCAGTACTTCGGTTTGATGGCGTAGGTGAGGCCCATGGTGAATTGGAAGGAATTCCGTTTGGTGGGCGGCAGCGAAATGGGCGGATCGTTGAGATAGCTGTCGAGCGTGCCGAGGGAGAAGCTGAGGTTCTTGTAGGCGGGGAATGCGAAGGTGTCCGCCTCCGTGGCGGAGTAGGCGCGGGCGTTGTTGTAGGCGGGGATGAAAGAAAATGCCTGGGTCAAATTGACGCGCTTGAGGTGAGAGGCGTAGTCCGCGGAGAAAGTAGAGCCGATGAGGTTCTGGTTGGTGCCGGAGGCGCCGGAGATGAACTGCTGGCTTTCGTACTGCATGGTGGCTTTGAGGTCGGCAGTCTGTTTGGGGGTTTTGAGGGCTGTCCAGCCCAGGCCGCCGCCGTAAATCTGCTGCAGGTCGAGGTCCTGACTGAAGTTGTGGTCGAAGGTGGTCTGGGCGAGAACGAACATGCGCGGAGTAAAGTATTCGTCACGCTCGGCGGCGGCGTCGTAGATGGCGGTTTTGGTGGTCGTGGAAGCTACGATGGCGGCTGGAGCGGTTGCAGTTGCGGGCACGGTATAGCCGGGTTCGGTGATCTTTCCGAAGGAGCCGCTGAAACCGATCGTGGTGCGGTTGCGGGTGTCGAGCCAGCTCACATCGGGCATGATGCGGGCCAGGGCGATCGAACCGGAAAAGGTGTACTGGTTCTGGGTCGCGGTGACGAGCGTGGCGCCGGCGGTGGCCGCGCCGGCCCAACCGGAGCGGAAGCCGGGGTGACGGCTCAGATCCTTGTTCAGAGTGGCGTCGTCCATGATGTATTCGGCTTGTTTGACTGGGATGGACGGCGGCGCCGGAGCGGCAGAGGGATGGACGGTGACAGTTTGGTTGGTCACTTCGACGGAACCAACGGGAATCTTGCCCAGGCTGTTCTTATTGACCGGCTTGGTCTTGGAGTTGAAGACGGCGTAAGAGCCGGTGGTACGCAGCTCCTTGATTTTGTCCCAGGGAATCACGATGTCGCCAAGGGGGTCGCTGTGGAAGGTGACCTTGCCGGCCGAAGCGCCGACGAGCTTGCCGTGAAGGGTGTCGCCATTGCTCAGTACGAGGACGTCGGGCGCGGGGGCGGGTTTTTTGTCGGCGGCGCCGGACGGGAGGACGCAAAAAGCTGCAAGAGCGAAGCAGACGGCGAGGCGGCGGGTGGGATGCACTGGAAAATGAAGGCGCATGAGAATGGTGCGTAGTCCTTTCCTCTGAATTGTAGTCAAGGCCGGCGGGCGGGGAATCCGGCCGCAGGCTGCCGACAGGTAGGCTGCGCATGTTTGGATGCCTAACGGCGGCGTAGTGTGCTGGGCGGATGACAAATGGAGAAAAGTTTCAGAAAAACTTCAGGATTGGAATGGCTCGCATCCGTGAGAATAGATCGGGTCGGACCAGGTCTCCGACCGCATGAATTTGTTCCGGTGTAGATTCAGAGCTGTCCCAGGTTAGGCGCAAAAACAAAGACGCGCCGAACCTGGGGCACCCAGAATTTGATACATCGTCAAGCGGCCAGGAACCTGGGCACGGCCGCCCGGTTACCGGAAGGAGAGTGGAATGGTAAAGACTGTTTCGTATGCTCAATGGTCGCTTGAGCCTTACTGCATCGGGGTGAAGCTGCGCTTGCTGCGCACGCGGAAGCGGCTGACGCTGTCGCGGCTGGCGCTGGAGACGGGACTTTCGACGGCGCTGCTCTCCAAGCTGGAGACGGACCGCATGATTCCCACACTGCCCACGCTGGCGACCATCAGCCGGGTGTATGGGGTAGGGATGAGCTACTTCTTCTCGGAGCCATCGCGGCACTCGCTCTCGGTTACGCGGAGGGCGCACCTGGCGGGAAACGGACGCGTGCCGGAGGCGGTGAAGATTACGCCGTTGAGCATGCCGGAACAAAGGACGCGGCTGATCGCGCAGGCTATCGAGTTTCCGGCGGGGAGTGCGAGCGTGGCGCTGGACTACATGCGCGAGACGAACGCGGTGGTGTATGTGCTGGAGGGGCGGCTGCAACTGGATGCCGGCGGGGTGAAGGAGGTGCTGGAGGCGGGCGACTGTGCCGCGATCGAGAGCGAGATGGCGCTGGCGTGGAGCGCGGCGGGGAAACACCGGTGCCGCGTGCTGGCGGTGTTTCCGGGGAGTGGAGCGGAGTGAGGGTTGAGGACTGGAGGTTGAAACTCATCCCAACCCGTCCGCAAAAAAACGTGGAAAGCATGGCAGGTGAGGTCGGTGGCGCTCCACGCACTTGGGCTTTGGGCCAGGCCCCATCCTTCGACCAAAAAACGGTCGAAGGATGGGGCGCCCGCTTTTGTAAGGATCGATGCACCTGGGCCGTGCAGCGGTGAAATGAATAACGTTTTGCCGGGTGCGCGGATGAGTCTGTAGGATGGGTGGGAACTCGACACAACCTTTACCGGCAGAACCTGACCATGAGACCAAACACTCCTTTGATGAAGGCCACGCTGACCGGCGCGCTGGGCGGGCTGCTGTTCGGCTTCGACACGGTGGTGATCGCCGGGGCGATCGACGCGCTGACCTCGCTCTACCACCTGAGCCCGCAGAACAAGGGGCTGACGGTCGCCATCGGGCTGGTGGGCACGGTGATCGGGGCGCTGGGCGCCGGGATGGTGGGGCAGAAGCTGGGCGGGCGCGAAACGCTGCGCATCACGGCCGTGCTTTATCTGTTGTCCGCGGTCGGGTGCGGGTTTGCGTGGGACTGGCACTCGTTCATGTTCTTCCGCTTCGTCGGCGGGCTGGGCATCGGGGCTTCGTCGGTGCTGGGGCCGGTTTACATAGCCGAGCTGGCGCCGGCCAAGTGGCGCGGGCGGCTGGTGGCCACGTTTCAGCTCAATATTGTGTTCGGCGTGATGGTGGCGTACATGTCGAACTACGGGATCCGGATGATGAACCTGGGCGCGGTGACGTGGCGCTGGCAGGTGGGGATTGCGGCCCTCCCGGCGCTGGCGTTTCTGATTTTGCTGTTTGGGATTCCGCGCAGTCCACGGTGGTCGGCGTCGAAGAACAGAATCGACGAGGCGCTGGCGGTGCTCAAGCTGATGGGCGAGCCGAACCCGGAGGCTGAGCTGGCCGACATTCGCGCGGCGCTCGACCAGGAGCACGCTACGGTGCATGAGCCGGTGTTTCGATGGAAGTACCGTTTGCCGCTCTTCCTCGCCATTTCAATCGGTGCATTCAACCAGTTGGCGGGCATCAACGCCATCCTTTATTACCTGAACAATATCTTCGCCGCGGCGGGATTCAGCCAGATTTCGGCCTACCAGCAGGCGATTTACATCGGCGCGACGAATTTTCTGTTCACGATTGTGGGCATGGCGCTGATCGACAAGGCGGGGCGCAAAACGCTGCTTTTGATTGGCGCGGCGGGCTGTTCGGCGTGTTTGGCCGGCGTGGCGTGGATCTTCCATTCGCAGGCGCACCGGGGCATGCTGCTGTGGTTGCTGATCACTTACATTGCGTTCTTCTCGATCTCGCAGGGCGCGGTGATCTGGGTTTATATCGGCGAGGTGTTTCCGACGCATGTGCGGTCGAAGGGCCAGGGGATTGGCAGCGCCAGCCACTGGACCATGAATGCCATCATCGCGCTGGAGTTTCCGGTCGTCGTTCATTACATGAGTACGGCTGCGCCGTTTGTGTTTTTTGCAATCATGACCGTGGTGCAATTTGTGGTGGTGCTGGCGGTTTATCCGGAGACCAAGGGGCATACGCTCGAGGAGTTGCAGCGGAGGCTGCTGCGAGCGGGGTGAAAAGCCGGCGGCGCGGAACCGGTGTAAACTGTGGAACAAAGCACCGGCTTACCGACCGGGCTGGGACCGATTGATGGCGACCGCAACCCAAATCACGATCGAGCAATATCTGAAGACCTCTTACGAGCCGGATGCGGAGTTTGTGAATGGAGCGGTCGAGGAACGAAACGTGGGCGAATACGATCACAGCGTCGTGCAAAGAGAGATTCTGCTCTGGCTTCATCGGCACGACAAGCAATGGAAGACGCGCACCATTCAGGAGCAGAGAACGCGGCTGCCCTGGGGCAATGTCAGGATTCCGGACGTGAGTGTCTGGGCAAGAGACGTTGCCGTGCGGCCGGTGTTCAACGAGCCGCAGTTGATTGCCATCGAAGTGCTGAGCCCCGAGGATCGCCATTCCAGGGTCCAGGAGAGGATCGAGGATTACAGGCGGTTCGGGGTGCGGCATATCTGGGTTGTCGATCCGGTGAAGCGGTTGGGGTGGGAATGCTCGAATGGGAACTGGACGCAGTCGATGCGCTTGGCGGTGGAGGAATCGCCGATTTACCTCGATCTGGACGAGCTATTCAGGGAACTGGATGAGGCGGAAGCGTAGATCGGCTACCATAGACGGGATACAAGCAAGGAAAACACCCGGACTGTGCTAAACTGTATTTGCGCTCAGTGATTTGGACGTGAGCGGCAAGATTGTGCTTCATTGGCAAGTTTGCCTTCCACAGATTTCCCCCAAGCCCCTACAGCGTGCCCACGAGTGGCTGCTCACCCATGCGATGAGTTGGCAGCCGAATGAATGCGCGTCCTTGAGTGGAGCGGCATTCTGAAACCGCATGACGCGGATGAGTGGGGCCGGACGGCAGTGAGCCGTTTGGCGCAGAAGCAGCGTGTGGCAGCTCCGGGTGAGCGGGCGTTTTTGAATGCCTGCCTGCCAGTCCAACGACCTTACGGTTCTCCCCTACGCAGATATTTTGAAGACAGGCGCGCGCCTGAGCAGTTTTGGGACGCTGTATCCGACTGCCGTGGCATCCCACCCATGCGACAGAAAAAAGTTGCATGGATGGGGCAGGGAGCATGGGTATATCGACCATTGAACGGCCCTAATGCGCGCCTCCAGGTCCGGTTCCGGTTGCAGGCCGCATGGAAAGCGGCTCGCGGAACCCAACAGGAAAATACTATTTTGACGACACAGTTTTCTGAGTTCTCTCAATTCAATCTTTCGCCGGCCGTGATGGCTCGGCTCAACCAAAACAAATTTGTAACTCCCACGCCGGTGCAGGCTGCGGCCATTCCTCCGGCGCTCGAAGGCCGCGATGTGCTGGCCACGGCGCAGACCGGGACGGGCAAGACGTTGGGGTTTTTGATCCCGATTGTCGAGTTGTTGCAGACGGCGGCAGCACGCGGGCCGGCTGCGCACGTACTCATTTTGCTGCCGACGCGCGAGCTGGCTATGCAGGTGGAGCAGGCATTTCTGGCCATCCGGCCGAGCTCGGCGCAGACGGCGGCGCTGGTGGTCGGGGGCATGGACGAGCGCAAGCAGCTCGATGCGATTCGCCGCGGCGCCAAGCTGATTGTGGCTACGCCGGGACGGCTTGAAGACTTTTTGAAGCGCAGGCTGGTGCGGCTGGACCAGGTGAAGATACTGGTGCTGGACGAGGTTGACCGGATGCTCGATATGGGCTTTCAGCCGGCCATCGCGCGCATTGCCGCCACGCTGCCCGCGGCGCGGCAAACGCTGTGCTTTTCGGCAACACTCGAGGGCGCGGTGATGGACGTGGCGCGGAAGTACCTGAACCATCCGGCGCGGATCGAGATCGGGTCGGTGCTGAAGCCGGCCGACAATGTGGAACTGCGCACCTTCGAGGTTGAGCCGGACAAGAAGCATGAACTTCTGGAGCACCTGCTGGGCGAGGAGAAAGGCAGCTTCCTGGTCTTTGTGCGCACCAAGCACGGCGCGGACCGCGTGGCGCGGAGGCTGGCGCGCAACGGGCACTCGGCCACGCAGATTCACGGCGACCGGACGCAGTCGCAGCGGAATGCGGCGCTGCGCAGCTTCTCCGAGGGCCGGCACCGGGTGCTGGTGGCGACCGACGTGGCCGCGCGCGGCATCGACGTGGCCAACATCGCTCACGTGGTCAATTACGATCTGCCCAAGGTGGCTGAGGACTTCGTCCATCGCATCGGTCGAACGGGGCGGGCTTCGGCGCGGGGCGTGGCTTCGACCTTTGCCGGGCCGGCCGAGCGGGGCGACCTGCGCAAGATCGAGCGGACGCTTTCGATTCAGATGAAGCGGTTCCGGGTGAGCGCGATTGCCGGGCGGTAGGTGAGCCTGGCCGAAGCTTGTTGGTGATCCCGTGTCCCAAAAGCGGGGCATGGGGCGCCCAGCTTCCGGCCGCGATGTGCAGGTTGCAACTGGGGCCGGTTTTTCGTGCGGGGCTTTTCATTGACTCCGCATTCCGGTTCGGTTATTCTGGAAGCCTTGCGCGGTGTTGCGCCTGGGGTCTGTGTGCAGTTGCCGGACCCGGCTGGCAGATTCCCGAGGGGGACTGGCTGGCACAGGCCGCCGGCCGCTGGAGGCTTCGACGCTTCCGGTGAGGCCAGAGCCCTTCGAGGGTCAGCTCGCGCGGTTCTCACCCGAACAGGCTTGTTTGGAAGTGGGTAGAGTTTGAGGCCCGTGCGTTTTGCATGGGCATAAGCGCCATGCGCTGGGATTTTTGAGACATCCGGCGGTTTTGGCGCCAGGCTGGAATGGGTTTTTTCAGAGGGCAGGAGAGAGATGTCGACCTTTGTTCCGAGCGGCAAGAATATTGACCGTAAATGGTATGTGGTGGATGCGAGCGGCCAGACGCTGGGCCGGCTGGCCACCAGGGCCGCGAGCATTTTGAGTGGCAAGCTGAACCCGAAGTATGTGCCCTATATCGATATGGGCGATCATGTGATCGTGATCAATGCGGAGAAGGTGCGGCTGACCGGGTTGAAGAGCGATAAGAAGGTCTACCGCCGCTACACCGGTTTTCCCGGCGGTCTGCGCGAGGAGTCGTTCACGCGGCTGATGAACCGCAAGCCGGAGAAGGTGCTGGAAGAGGCGATCAAGGGCATGCTGCCGAAGACCAAGCTGGGGCGTGCGATGGGCTCGAAGTTGAAGGTCTACCGCGGCGACAAGCATCCGCACCAGGCGCAGATGCCGGTGGCGCTGTAAAAGCGGGGACTAGGGACGTAGGGACTAGGGACTAGAAAGACCCGAGATTGGTTTGGCTGGGCGAGACGAGCCTGGCGGAGAGAGTGAGAATGGCGGATCTGGTTCAGTATTACGGGACGGGGCGGCGCAAGACGGCGATCGCGCGGGTTTTCCTGCGTCCCGGCACGGGCGAGTGGAAGGTGAACGGCAAGGGCTTCGACGAGCACTTTGTCACCGAGCAGCAGAGGGTATCGGCGAAGAAGACGCTGGCCGTGGCCGATCTGGCTGCAAGCTTCGACGTGGTGACGACGGTGCGCGGCGGCGGCGTGGCCGCGCAGGCCGATGCCGTGAAGATGGGCATTGCCCGCGCGTTGATTGAGTTCAACCCGGAGCTGCGCAAGATGCTCAAGGCCGAAGGCCTGCTGACGCGCGACGCGCGGCAGAAGGAACGCAAGAAG
>JBOGLX010000208.1:0-42276 GCA_050745765.1 Occallatibacter sp.
GAACCACTTCGACTTACGCGCCAAAACCACACAAATCAGACGACTCGTCCACCGCCTGCAAAACCTCGGTTATGCCGTCGAAATTATCCCCATGGCCGCCTGATCGAGGGTTTGTTTCTTTTTAGGGTGGGTCCGGCAGACGCATACGCCGCCAGCGGTTTCGCTAATGTGATCAGCACTGCGTTAAACTGCAATCGCCAGGAGAATTCCCCATGAGAATGCCGTTCTTCGCTGCCGCAGCTTTGCTCTTATTCGCCGCCGCCGCACACGCCCAGGCTCACCAACCGAACCCACAACCAAACGCAACCCCAAACGCAACCCCGGCTCCCGCTCCGGCCATAGCTCCATCCGCAGCCCCGGCCGCAACTTCGCCTGCAGCCCCGGCCGGAACCTTAAATGGAGCCCATACTGGGACCTTGACCGGAACCCAGACCGGAATCCTGACCGGAGACTGGAAGGGCGCCTTCGATTTCAACGGCCAGAGCATCCCGTTGACCCTCCATCTCACTGCCGTCGGCGTCGTCGTCACCGGAACCGTCGAGGGCCTTCCCACCACCCCAGCCGAGATCCACGACGGCAAGCTTGATGGCGATACGGTCACCTTCTGGGTCAACTCCGACTACCAGGGCACAACTTACAAGCTCGTCTACACCGGAAAACTGGCCGCCAACCAGATTACGTTCACCTTCGGCACGGACGACGGAAGCTGGAGCTCGCCCCTGACCGTCACGCGCAGCGCAGAGGCCGCGCCCGCCGTGCCCGACGTCACCGGAACCTGGACGGGAGCCTTCGACTTCAACGGCAACAGTGTCCCGTTGACCTTCCACCTGACCTCCGCCGCCGGCGCCGGCGCCGGAACGGCCGCCGTGACCGGAACCGTCGAAGGCCTGCCCACCACCCCCGCGCCCATCCAGGACGGCAAAATCGCTGGCGGCACACTCACCTTCTGGCTCACCACCGATTACCAGGGCCAGCCCTACAAGCTCGTTTACACCGGCAAAATCGCCCCCAGCCAGATCGTCTTCACCTTCGGCACCGACGACGGAAGCTGGAGCGCGAACCTGACGGCGACCAAGAGCATGTAGGCCGTCACGAAGAGGTCGTAGATCGAGGTGTTCCCGCGATCGCCCTGTGCGCGGAAGTCTCTCTTTCCGAGGAGGCGCAACCGGGCGAAGTGGTTATGTCCACGCCGGTCTAAGTGGACATGGCGTCCTTTGCACCGATTGCCTAGAATCTATGGCTCTATGCCCTTTCTCGCTGCTGCGCTCCCATTTCCGTTCGCCGCCAAGGCGGTTGCCGCCGCTGCGCTGGTGAGCTTCTTCGCCATCCCGCCTATCGTTTTCTGGACGTATTTCAACGGGCTGGCGATTCTTATCGCCGGATTCATCCTAGTTTTCCGCAGGGACATTCCGCGGGCGCACGGCCTCGACAAGTTCGTGTGCCTGGGTCCGATGCTCTATGCCGCGCCGCTGGCGGTGTTTGGCGCCGAGCACCTGACGGCCACGCGGGGCATCGCATCCATGGTCCCGCACTGGATCCCGTGGCATACGTTCTGGGCCATATTCGTGGGCATAGGGCTGATCGCGGCGGCTATAAGCCTCACGGTGCGGCTGCTGGCGGGCGTGGCATCCGCGCTGATGGGGCTGATGTTCATCCTGTTTGTGGCGCTGCTGGATGCGCCGGGGCTGGCGGCCGCTCCCGGCGACCGGTTTACGCAGGCGCTCCTGCTGCGCGAGCTGACCTTCGGCGCGTGCGCCTTGGCCCTGGCCTCGACCTTGGTGAGCGACCGCTGGCGGCCGGCTGGGCAGCGCATCGCCACGGCCGCGCGCTATGTGGTTGGGGCCGTGGTTATCTTTTACGGCGTGGAGCATTTTCTGCATCCCCAGTTCGTCCCCGTGATTCCGCTCGAGCTGCACATGCCGGCATACATCCCCTTCCATCCGCTGTGGGCGTATGGAGTGGGCGCGGCGGAGGTGGCCGCGGGCCTGGCGATGCTCGCCGGTTGGCACGCGCGGCAGGCGGCCACGATTCTGGGCATGGTGGTGTGCGCAGTGGTGGCGGTTGTCTACGGGCCGATTCTCGGCGCAAATCCGGGCAGCGTGGACGTGGGCGTGAACTACTTTTTCGATACGCTGATGTTCGGCGGCGCGGTGCTGATGCTGGCCGGGTCCATTCCGCCGGAGGGGCGGGGACGATCCGCCGCGGGCATTGCGGCCGCAGCCAGAAAAACAACAGTTTGAATTTCCGCCGAGGCTGGCTGGGAGCGTGGCATCCCACCCATGCGACAGAAAAAAGTCGCATGGATGGGGCACCGGCACGGTAAACTGTTGCTGTGTCCCGGACGAGAGCGATACGGAGCATGCTGTTCTATGCAGCCTGCGTGGTGGGCGGCATCCTGGCCGGACTTGTCGCTAGCGCAGTGATCGTCAGAGCTGCCGCTGGACCTAACTGCTGCGCCCCCGGTGATGGCATACTCGCCATCTTTTGTGCGGTGGTCCTCGTCCCGTTGGGCGTGGCGTTGAGTATCCTACTTGGCGCGACTGTCCTCCGAGTCAGGCGGCGGGCAGAGAACAGCCAGTGATGCGAGTCGGTTCGCGCAGCTTTCGCTGTTCCGGGTGATTAGTCTCCGACTCGGAAGTCACTCCAATGCGAACAAAATTGCCGCTGGCGGCAAGCACAAAACTAGCACAAAAAATCTAGCGTGATTTTCAGAGCCCTCATCTTATCGAACTTGGAGCGCATTCGAGAAGCGCGGCGCCCATGATCGTGGCGCCCAGGATCGTGGTGGATCGGAGCCGGAAGATTCGGCGGCCTGGGCATCGAGCAGAAGACCCGCATCAGGCTGAACCGGCAGCCGCCCGTGTTCGCAGCATCCGGTGTACGGCCTCGTAAACCCGCTCGACGGCGGCGCGGCGATAGTCCCATTTGGGATCTGCATCGGGCCGATAGACGGCCATCGTGGCGTTGGCTTCAAACAGCAGAACCTCGCCGCGCCGATTCAGGCCGAAGTCGATTCCTGCGTAGTCCAGGCCGAGCGTGGACTGAATCCGTTCAAGCGCCGCCATGGTTCGGGGTCCGAGCACTACCGCCATATTGCCGAGAAACTCCGCTTCTTCGGCGCGGTGCTCGGGACAGTCCGCCATCTCGGCGCTGAAGTAATGAATTTTCCACTGGCTGGACACGGCAAGGTGCACCGGGTAGAAGCGGCCATCGATGGCCAGCACCCGGTATTTGCGCATCTTTCCATCCGCCGCCAGGCTATCCAAATATTGGATGACGATGAACTCATCGCCGGGGAGCGTGGAGAGCGCGCCGGCAAGTTCGCCCGCCGCGTCGATGCGGACAAAGTGCTTTCCCATGTGATAGCCCGGCGCGCGGACCAGCAGCGGGAAGCTGAACCCGCTGCGCGCGAGGCTATCGGCGGCACCGGCGGATTGGAGTTGCTGGCGCGAAAAGGCCACGGTTTTGGGCGCGATGACGCCGGGGATGGCTGCCAGGCGCTCCGCGTTGTGCGAGCGCCCCGTAGCCAGCACCGCGGCCGGCGGGTTGAGGACCGGCGCGGCGGTGCGCGCGAGCACCGATTGCGCCGCCGCTAATGCCGGCGCCCGCACATCGGCGTCTCCAATGCCGTTGACCACGACGCGATGGGCCGGAAGAGGCATGGAAGCATCGAAAAACTCGACGATCGCAACGTATGTCTGAAAGATGCGGTCGTTCAAAAACCGCTGGAACAGCACGTTGCCTGCGTTCATCGAGAGCAGCAGGAGGACGGGGATGGGCGGTCCCTCGCCGCGGTAGGGCAAAGTAAGAATGGCCGGCCACTGCATGGCCCTGCCCAGGTGCGACATGGCCCTGTGCCTGTCGCCGAGAGCCGAATAAGCATAGTAGAGGCCGGCGTGTCCCTCGCGGGAAGACGGATCGGCGCGCAGCATCTCCTCATATACGTGCAAGGCCGCCTCCATCTGGCCGGCGCGGAATGGGGACGGGCCAAGATCGTCCATGTAGCCCTTCATGGCGCGCAGGACGGCAGCCGAGAGCAGAGGTGAATCGGAACTTGCTTCGCCGGGCATTGCCGCGCCGATGCCTGCTTCGTCGGTTCCCGCTTCGCCGGTTCTTGCTTGGCCGGTTCCTGCTTCGCCGATCATGGTTCGAACTCCCGTACTCCAAAGCGCTGCGCAATAGAGGGAGCAGGCGTGTGGCAGGCAGCGGGCGTGTTTTGCCGTCCGCTCTCCCAATCCTCCCGGACCAGGCTCGCCGGGCGCGGCCTTTGGCGGCGCAGAAGCTTTCGTCCGGCGCGCAAGGTTTCCATGACCAGTGCATCGATCTCGGCCGGCCCGGTGCGGTGATTCACGATGGCGGCGCGAATGGCCACGCGGCCGTCGAGGACCGTGGTCGAGGGCGCAACCGCTCCCGACTCCTGCAGATCGATGGCGATTTGCCGGTTCAGGATTTGGCTGTTCAGGCGGTCCGCATCGCCGGCGCGGTAGCGGAAACACACGATGTTCAGCTCGACCGGGGCCATGAGCTCAAGCTCCGGCGTTGCGGCGATCCGGCTCTCCAGATAACGGGCCAGCTCGCAGGTGCGGGAGATGGCTCGGCCGATGGCCGCGGTTCCAAACACCTTGAGCGTGAACCAGACCTTCAAGGCGCGAAAGCCGCGGGAGAGATCGGGGCCGAAGTCGCATGGCCACGGCGATCCGGCGGCCATTCCGCGGGTTTCCCGCCGCAGATAGGCTGCCGGAGAGGCAAACGCCTTTTCATGCAGCGCGCCATCGCGGACGAGGATGAAGCCGGCGTCGTAGGGAACCTGACCCCACTTGTGAAAATCGAAGGCCAGCGAGTCCGCCTGCTCGATGCCCTTGAGCCGCGGGGCCAGATCGGGAGCAAGCATGGCCAGCGCTCCACAGGCGCCGTCGACGTGAAACCAGATCTTCTCGCGGCGGTCACTCCTCGCGCTGCCCATTGCGGGGCCCATCGCGCGGCCCATCGTTCGGCATAATTCGGCCATGCCGGCAAGGTCGTCCACCGCGCCCGTATCGACGGTGCCCGCCGTCCCGGCAACGAAAAAGGGCGTGAATCCGGCGGCGCGATCTTCTTCGATCGCCCGCTCGAGCGCGTCCAGGCGGATGCGCCGGCGATGGTCCGTGAGAATAAGCCGCATCGCATCGCTGCCCAGGCCGGCCAGGTCCAGGGCCTTCGCAATGCACCCGTGTACCGCGGCCGATGCATAGGCCGTGAGCTTTTTTGGGCCGCCGGCCACGCCGAGACGGCGAGCCTCGAAGCCCAGCGCGGCGTCGCGCGCAATGGTCACGGCGATAAAGTTCGCCATCGAACTACCGGTAACAAGCAGCCCCGATGCGCTCTGGGGGAAGCCGAAGATGTCGCTCATCCAGCGGGTCACCTGGCGCTCCACCTCGACAGGAATCTGATCGCGCCCGCCGGCGTTTGCATTCAGTCCTGCGGCCAGCATCTCCGCCAACATGCCCACCGGCGTGCCGCCGCCGTGCGCCCAGCCCATGAAGCCGGGATGCGCGTTGCCCACGGCGTAGGGAAGAATGGAGCCCATGAATTCCTCATGGACGTCGGCGAGGTTGGCCGCTGCGACAGGAGTTTTCCCCTGAAACCTGGCCCGCACTCGGCCCGGAATCGGCTGCCACACGGGCCGCTCCCGGATGCCTTCGACATAACCGAGCATGTCGTCGAGCATGGCGTGCGCCTGGCGGCGAAAGCCCGCCCAATCGGCGGGGTCGAGAGACGGATCACGAAACCGATGGACGAACTCGCCGGCCGCCGTTCCGCTTTCCCCTCGCTTTTCTGGAATAATCGGCGCCCAGGCCATCTTCTCTTCCACGCTTCGCACCTAGCTAAACCGTAGCGCCAGGTTCACGCAATTCGCGAGGGCGAGGGCACGAGTTGTTTCCCGGTAGAGAACCGAAATGGCCCATTCGATCCTCGTTCCCGAGATGGGAAGATCGCTGGCGCAGCGATCCTGGGCTGCCTTGGGGAAGCCGGTAGACCGCGGGAAAGGCCGCGACGACTTCGTTGCGGGTGGGCACGATGGAGCCTTCGCCGCCGATGAGTTTTCCGTTCGCGTAGAGCTGGTAACCGGTAAAGATCGCCATCAGCAGCAAGTCAGGCGGTCTGCTGCCATCGGAGATCTGAAGCCTGCATCGATACCACCCATAACCGCCGTAGCCGGAATATCCTTGCGTGGCCCAGCCTTCGCCCGCACGCAGCAAGGCCCACTGCGAATCGTCGAAATTCGGACCCGCCCAGGCCGGGTTGTCTCCGGTGTGGAAGCGCCACAGCCCGTCGAGCGAAGCGACCGGCTCGCGGCCCGTGATGAGGCTGAAGGTCTGCGCCGGGAGGCGTGCGCAAGCGAAGATTGCAAGCAAGAGAAAGATGAGACACGAGCCTTTCATGCGGTTACCGCCTCCGGTTTTGCCGCGCGCGCCCGTCCGCGGCCATCTCAGCCGAACTATGGGGAAGCTGAACATTCAGCTAACTATAACGCAGAGTCAATAAGATAGGCTGTTGCTGAGCAGTCGCTTGGATAGGGGGATCGCACAATGGAACAGTTGATCGAGGGATACAAACATTTTCTGGCCGAGGTTTTTCCCGGCAAGCGCCACCAGTTTCAGTTGCTCGCGGACCGCCAGGCCCCCGAGTCGCTCTTCATCACCTGCGCCGACTCGCGCATTGTCCCTGACCTGATCCTCGGCACAGGTCCCGGCGACCTCTTCATCACCCGCAACGTCGGCAACGTAGTCCCTGTCTCCGGCGCTGACGTGGAAGGCGTCACCGCAACCATCGAATACGCCGTCGAAGTGCTCAAGGTCAAGCACGCCATCCTCTGCGGCCACTCCGACTGCGGCGCCATGAAGGCAGCCACGCAGGACCGCAAAAATCTCGAAAATCTGCCCAAGGCTAAGCGCTGGCTCAGCCACGTCGAGGGCGCTTTTACCCATCGCCAGCCGCTCGATCCTGCCGACGGCGATGCCGCCGAACTCGCCGCCCTCATCCGCGGCAACGTCGTCGCCCAGTGGCTCAACCTCCGCGCCCAGCCCTCGGTGGCCCGCTCCGTTCAGGAGGGCCGCCTGACCGTCCACGCCTGGTACTACGACATCCTCACCGGCCGCATCGAGGAGTACGACGAGAGTCAGCGCCGCTTTTTCCCGCTGCTCCGGTAAGGCTGGCCGTGATAAACTAGTTTGTAATCTAGTTGGTTGCGCGAAACCGGAGCCAGTCATGCCCATCGAAACAGCCGGATACACTCAAATCGGCGCCTTCGACGCCAAAACGAGGCTCTCCGAAATCCTGCGCAAGGTCGAGCAGGGTGAACGGTTTACCATCACCGTCCGCGGCAAAGCCGTTGCCGACGTTGTTCCTACGAAGGCCGGAGCCAAGACGGCACGGGAGGAAGCTATCGAGCGGCTGTTGCGCTTTCCGCGAGTCAAGGGAGTTCCTGGCGACACGGTTCTTGAGTGGATACGCGAGGGCAGGAAGTAAGTGCCGGCGATGGGATTGGTGCTCGACGCCTCGGCAACGCTGGCCTGGCTCATTGACCGCGTGGATCCAACAGAAGCACGTTTGGCGAGCGAAACTCTCCTGACGCTGCGCAGTGAAGACGCCGCAGTTCCCGCCCTTTGGTTCGCTGAGATCGCCAACGGAATTCTGGTGGCCGAGCGCCGCGGCGCATTGGATTTGGCGAAGTCCAACCTCTTTCTCGGGATGGTGAGCGGACTGCCAATCGAACAGGATGCAGCCCGCACTTCTGCGCTACAACCCGAAGTCCTCAAGATCGCTCGCGCATGTCGGCTCACCGCCTACGACGCCACCTATCTTGAACTGGCACTGCGCACCGGCAGAACATTGGCCACCTTCGACCGCCAGTTGGCAGACGCGGCGCGCAAAGCCAGCGCCCGCGTCTTCGGCGATGCGCCCTGATCCCGTTCTCCTTCGGCTTCCCCGCTCTCCCCGCTCGCCTTTTGCACTAAACTCAATCCAAAGGTCATCTCACTCTCTAAGGACCCGCTCCGTTGAAACCGTTTCTCCGGCCGGCATTCGCCGCTTCCACATTTCTGCTCCTCGCCGCCATTCCCGGCGCTCTCTGCGCGCAGTTGCCCATCGGCGAACCAGGGCCCGAGCCAACCCTGCAGCAGCGTCCCCCGGCCGCGCCTGATGCTCAAGCCGCGCCTGATGCTCAAGCCGCGCCCGCATCCCTCGAAGACCGCCAGAAGGCCCTCAACGATCTCTTCCACGACTACTGGCAGGCCTATCTCGAGCGCCATCCCGAATTCGCTTCCACCATCGGCGACAATCGCTTCAACGATCAGATTTCCGACTACTCCGTCCAGGCCTACAACGACTGGCTCGCCCAGGAACAAAACTTCCTGCTCAAACTCGCCGCCATCGACACCACCGGCATGACCGGCCAGGAAAAGATCAGCCAGACGCTGCTCATGCAGCAGTTCGAGCAGGACGCCGACGCCGCCGAGTTCAAAGAGTGGGAGATGCCCGTCAACCAGATGGGCGGCATCTACGCGACCTATCCGCAGCTCGTCGCCCAGCTCAGCTTCACCACCGTCAAGGACTACGACGACTGGATCGCCCGCCTCCACGCGCTGCCCCGCGCCTTTGAGCAGGTCACCACCAACATGTCCATCGGCATGGACGACCACCGCGTCCCGCCCAAATTCATCCTTGAAGAGACGCTCACCGAAGTCGATCAGCTCGCCAACCAGAAGCCCGAGGACTCGCTCCTCGCGCTGCCGCTCAAAAAATTCCCCGCCTCCATCCCGGCCGCCGAGCAGACCCGCATCAAGACCGAAATGCTCGCCGTCATCGAGAAGCAGGACCTGCCTGCCTACAAGCAATTCGCGCGCTTTCTCAAGGTGAGTTACATCCCCGCCGGCCGCGACCAGCCCGGCATCTCCGCCCTGCCTGACGGCGCCGCCTACTATCGATTCCTCGTCAAGCGCACCACCACCACCAACCTCACTCCGGAGCAGATTCACCAGCTCGGCCTCGAAGAAGTGAAAAAAGACGAAGCCGCCATGCTTGTCATCGCGCAAAAGCTCGGCTTCTCCGACCTCAAGAGTTTCCGCGCCAGCCTCAAAACCAACCCCAGGCTGCACCCCGCGTCCGCCCAGGCGCTGCTCGGCGCCTATAGCGGCTACCTCAAAGCCATGCAGGCCAAGCTCCCGCAGTTCTTCGGCGTGCTGCCCAAAGCCCCATTTGAGATCGTTCCCGTCCCCGATTACATGGCCAAGTCCGCGCCGCCCGCCTACTACCAGCCGGGCACGCCCGACGGCAGCCGCCCCGGCCGCCTCTTCATCGACACCTACGACGCCACCCAGCGCAACCTCTACGAAGTCGAAGACATCGCCTATCACGAAGGCATTCCCGGCCACCATCTCCAGATCTCCATCGCCCAGGAGATTCCCGGCCTGCCCGAGTTCCGCCGCTACGAGCACTACACCGCCTACACCGAGGGCTGGGGCCTTTACGCCGAGCAGCTTGGCAAAGACGCCGGCTTCTACCAGGACCCCTACTCCGACTACGGCCGTCTGGAAGGCGACATCTGGCGCGCCATCCGTCTGGTCGTCGATACCGGCGTCCACTCCGAAGGCTGGACCCGCCAGCAGATGGTCGATTACTTCCACGAGCACTCGAACATCGACGACGCCAGCATCCAGTCCGAGGTCGATCGCTACATCGCTTGGCCCAGCCAGGCGCTTGCTTACAAAATCGGCGAGCTGAACATCCTCGCCCTCCGCGAAACCGCCGAAAAGGACCTCGGCCCCAAATTCGACATCCGCGCCTTCCACGACGAGGTCCTCGACGCCGGCGCCCTGCCGCTCGGCGTACTCGACCGCCGCGTCCTCGGCTGGATCGCCAGCCAGCAGCCCGCCGCGCAGCACTGATGCCCTGCGGAGAGCGTGCTATCCTTACCAGTTCCCCACATCGGCGGCCTGCCTGCCGTCTTATTTCATTCGCGCCGTAGCGAATTTCGCAGCGGCTGGAGAGAGTTCGATGAAGCGTCTTTTCGTGATTGCTCTATTTGCCTGCGCCGCGGCCTGCACCCTGCACGCGCAGGTGGTCGACACCAATGTCTGCGACATCCTCAAGAACCCCGCGGCCTTCAACGGCAAAATGGTGCGCGTCAAGGCCACCGTCTCGGTGGGCTTCGACCAGTTCATCGTCCGCGGCGACAACTGCGGCCAGCTTGTGAACGCGCTTTGGCTTGCCTATCCGGAAGGCGCCAAGGGCAAGGCGGGACCGGACGCGCTCGTCGAACTCCTGCCCGCGCACAACTTTGCCGGAAAATACTCCGCGCCCGCGCGCACCCCGGTCACCCTTCAGAGAGACAAAGCGTTCAAGCAGTTCGATTCCTTGCTCTCTGAAACCCACAACAAGGGATTGGGCATCTGCCTGGCCTGCGCAAAATACATGGTGAGCGCGACCCTCGTCGGCCGCCTCGACGGCGTAGACGACCCAACCCTCACTCGCAATGCCTCCGGCAAAATCGTCGGCCTCGGCGGCTTCGGCAACCTCAACGCCTATCCCGCCCGCCTCGTCCTCCAATCCGTCTCCGATGTCACCCCGAAAGAAGTGGACTACTCGAAATCCGACGCCATCACAAAAGGCGAAGCGCGATCTTCCGGCGCACCTGGCGAACCTTACGATCCACTCGACGCAGCCAATAAAATGGCCGCCGCCATCGGCAACTCCCCCGCCGGCCAACAGGCCCGGAAAGATGCCGCCGCCTTCGGCAAAAAAGGTGAAGACAACGGCGTAACCATCGGTTTCAAGCCCGGCAACGAGGTCCCGGCAAAGCAAGACGAGCTCGGCGCCAAAGACTCCCCCGACGGCGTTCTCTTCAATTGCTTCTTCAACAAGGACCGCTTGCCGGGGCCTGCGCTGGGGATGGCCATTCTCCACATGGGACAGCTTATCTTCGAGGTGCGCAACCCAGCCCCCGACGGCTCCGACCTGCAGCTCTACCCGCTCGAATTCAACGCCTGGGCCATCACCACCACGGCAGCCCTGGCCGCGCGCGAGAAGTTTGTCACCCTCCCCGGCGGCTACCTTGTCTGGAACGCGTCCTGGCCCGCCAACGAAATCTCGCAGAATTTTACCGGCGCGGTCAAAGACTTCCTGGCCAACCAGGCGCTGCTGAGCCACTAAGCCTGCCTGAGAATCGCTGCCTACCCCGCGGCCAGCCACGCCTTGCGAGTATCCTGAATCCGTACCACGATTCTCATTCGCAACAAGGGGAAACATGACGGAAATCGCCGTAGAAGCCGCCGAAACTCCGGCCCAATTGCCGAATGTGCGCGTAGCCGTTCTGGGCGCGGGCAAGATGGGCGGCATCCTGCTCCAGGCCTTTCTCAAGCAGAACCTCTTTGCCGCCGGCCAGATTCACTCAACCGTGGCCCACCCCGAGCGCGCCGTGGCTCTCAGCACGCAGTGGGGCGTGGACGTCGGCACGGACAACCTCGCCGCCGCCCAGCAGTCCGACCTCATCCTCATCGGCGTCAAGCCCTTCCAGGTCCCCGACCTGATCGCCGAGATCAAGCCCGCGCTCACACCGGCCAAAACCATCGTCTCGTTCGCCGCCTCGGTCAAAACGCGCTCCATTGAAGACGCCGCCGGCATGGAAATCGCGGTCATCCGCGCCATGCCCAACACGCCATCTGCTCTGGGCGCGGGCGCAGCCGGCCTCTGCCGCGGCCGCTTCGTCACCGAAGCCCAGATGGAGCTCGCGCAGCGCATCTTTGAGACCGTCGGCCGCACCGTCGTCGTCGACGAAAAGCACATGGACGCGGTAACCGGCCTCTCAGCGTCCGGCCCCGCGTACATCTACATCATTCTCGAAGCCCTGGCCGAAGCCGGCGTCAAAGTCGGCCTGCCCCGCGACACCGCCACGCAACTCGCCGCGCAAACAGCCTTCGGCGCGGCGAAGATGGTCCTCGAAACCGGCTACCACCCCGCCCTGCTCAAAGACGCCGTAACCACCCCCGCCGGCTGCACCATCGACGGCATCCTGGAACTCGAAGAAGGAGGGTTGCGCGTCACGCTGATCAAAGCCGTCATGCGGGCTACAGAGAGGGCCAAACAACTGGCGGCAGGGTAGAATGTTGCGGAGCAGCTGCGCTCACAGAAGGAGGAGCGATGAACATTCGTGAAGGTGCAAGAAGGATGAGGCTCGTTGGGCAGTGGTTGATCTTTATCGCGCTCAGTCTGATCCTGCTGGTCTGGGGCGTCGCGATCGTTTCCGCTTTGGTTCGCGGAGAAATCAACGGAATGACCCACCTGCTTGTGCTCCTGCCCTTTGCCTTTGTTCCCGTTTCTCCGGGGTTGGCGCTTTGGATCGGCGCCTGGATCGTCGAGGGCTTTGGTAAAGACGCTCCCTGAAGAAGGTACTCTTGCAACGCGAGCAGCCGAAGCTTCAACGCCCAACCTGGCTCCCCCACTACATCCCCGAACTCCAGGGCCTGCGCGGCCTAGCCGTCCTCGCCGTCGTCCTCTATCACTGCAGTCCCCGCCTTGAAGGCACGTGGCTCTACGCCCCCGCGCTCTGGGGCTGGGCCGGCGTCAATCTCTTCTTCGTCCTCTCCGGCTTTCTCATCACGTCCATCCTCCTCGAATCCCGCTCCAAACCCCGTTACTTCCGCAACTTCTACATGCGCCGCGTCCTGCGCATCTGGCCGGTGTACGTCCTCGTCCTTTTCATCGTCTACATCGACTCAGGCTGGTTCGTCGGCCCCGGTTTTCTCGATGCCGTCCGCACCGCGCCCTGGCTCGCTTACATCTTTTTCGCGCAGAATCTCTTTCACCTCGCGCTCCCGCCGGCTCTCGGCCCCACCTGGTCGCTGGCCATCGAGGAGCAGTATTACTTCCTCTGGGCGCCCATCGTCCGCATCCTTCACCGCCCCCGCAACCTCACTCTCGTCCTCGCCGCCGTCCTTGTCGCCTCGCCCATGCTCCGCTGGGCCAACTTCCACTGGCTGACCCCCACAAACACCCTCATCCATCTCGACGGCATCGCCTGGGGAAGCCTGCTCGCCCTCGGCCTGCACACGCTCGCCCTCAGCCGCCGCCTCTGGCTCCGTCTCGGCCTTGCCGGCCTGGTCCTCGGCATCGGCTCGGCAGCCTTCGTCCCCGGCGCGCTTCTCGACTCCGCTCTCGCCGTCGGCTTTGCCGGCGCGATCCTCGCCTCCGTAGTCTCGACCGGCGCCCGCAACCCCATCAACGCCGCCCTCAGCCGCGGACCCCTCGCCTTTTACGGCCGCATCAGCTACGGCCTCTACATGACCCACATCATCGTCTTCGTCTTCTTTGGCTGGTTCGATCTGCGCATGGACAAATTCGGAATCCCCGGCAACCTCGCCATCGTCGCCTTCCGCCTCGCCGCCAGCACCGCCGCCGCAACCATCCTCTGGTACGCCTTCGAGTCCCAGATTCTCAAGCTCAAGCGCTTTTTCTAAAGCGGTTCCAAGGTAGCTGTACCCAAGGCTCCGTGCCCCTCCATCCGACTTTTTTCGTCGCATGGGTGGGAGACCACGACCGTTGCGTATAACATCTCCGTAACCGATAGATACCGATCGCCCAGATCGCATCTAACAACTTGGTTTATGCCGTCAATAGGAAGGAAAGCAGCAAGCCTATGAATTTTCCCGTGACTGATCCCGTAAGAAGGCCGGCCCGCAAGCTCCCCGTTATACTGATCGGCCTCGTGGTCATCATCCTGGTGGTCGGCGGGCTTGTCCGCGCCGGAATCCTGCACACCTCGGGATTCAATAGGGCGGCCACCCATGTTCAGGTTCAGGTTGCCAAAAACCTGTCGCCGGTGAGCCTGGGCAACTTTCAGAACGGCTTTGCCTCGGTGATCGATCCCGACCTGCCCGCGGTGGTAAACGTCTCCTCCACCAAAGTGGTCCAGGAGCAGCAGGCGCCGGACATGTTTTCGGACCCGTTCTTCGGCCAGTTCTTCGGCAACCAGGGACCGCAACAGCGCCAGCAGCCGCAAACAGAACGCGAATACAGCCTCGGCTCCGGCGTGATCGTCAACCCTGACGGCTACATCCTCACCAACAACCACGTTGTCGCCGATGCGTCCGACGTGGAAGTCTTCACCCAGAATCGGCGCAAGTACAGGGCAACGGTCGTCGGCACGGATTCGCGTACCGACATCGCCGTGCTCAAAATCGACGCTTCGGGGCTGCCTTCATTCACGCTCGGCGACTCGTCCAAACTCAATGTCGGCGATATGGTCTTCGCCATCGGCGACCCCTTCGGCATCGGCGAGACGGCCACCATGGGCATCGTCAGCGCCACCGGCCGCGCGCTGGGCGGCTCAATTGAACATTACGAGCACTTCATCCAGACCGACGCGGCGATCAACCCCGGCAACTCCGGCGGCGCGCTGATTGACCTGCGCGGCCACCTGGTGGGCATCAACACCGCCATCATCGCCGGCGGCGGCGGCGGCAACGAAGGCATCGGCTTCGCCATCCCCATCAATATGGCCCACACCATCATGGATCAGATCGTCGCCCACGGCCATGTGATTCGCGGCTATCTCGGCGTCACCATCCAGGACGTCAATCCGGACATGGCCAAGGCCTTCGGGCTCAGCCAGGGCGGCGGCGCGCTGATTGGCGATGTGGCGCCCGGCAGCCCCGCGGCCAAGGCGGGCCTCGTCCGCGGCGACATTATCCTCAAGCTCGATGGCGATGCGGTCAGCGGTTCGAGCGCACTGAGCGTGCGCATCTCGGAGATGGCGCCAGGCTCGGTTGTCCATCTGCAGATCTTCCGCAACGGCCACACAGAGGACGTGAGCGTAACCCTCGGCACCTATCCGCGGAGCGGCGCAATGGGCGCGCCTCTTCAGGGAACAGGATCGGTCTTGCAGGGAATGCAGGTCGAGAACCTCACTCCAGCGCTCGCGCAGCAGATGGGCCTGCCGCCGGGCTCGACGGGCGTGGTGGTCACCCATGTGAATCCCTCCAGCGCCGCGGCCGCATCCGGCATCCAGCAAGGCGACGTCATCGAGGAAGTAGACCGCCTGCCGGTACACAACGTGCAGGAGTACGGCAAGGCTATCCAGGGTAGAGCCGACCAGCCGGTCGTGCTGCTGCTGAGCCGCGGCGGTCAGACTTCGTACGTGGTTGTCGAACCGCAGGGATAAGTCCAAGCCGGGAAAGGGCACAATGCGGTCCTCCGCGCGGGACCACGTGGAGGGTCGCGGATTCATGCCGCTAGATATCGGCGCCCGCCGGAAAGAGCGCTTCCGGGTATTCAGTCGTGGCGGCGTAGGCGGGCTCGCAGGAAGCCTGCGATCAGCCCCAGAACACCCGCTCCGAGCAGAAACTTAGCATCGGTTGGATGGCCCTGCATTACGAGGTAGACAAACCCGCCCAGTACCAGAATCAACGCGAGGGCCGCGACTCCGAGAGCCATCGCCGCATAGATAAATTCACGCTGAAGTTCACGATCTCTGGCGTGAAACAAAAGAGGCGGCAAGGACGGATCGATCGCCTGGTAGTGTTTAAGCTGTTCAGGGCTTGGAACGAGAGAAACTTGCTCCTTGGCCATGTGTTGCTTCGGCCTCCCTCTTCGGTTCAGTAGCGGCAGCTCTTGCCGTTTCCTTGAAGGCGGCTGCAAGCATGCAATGCCTGGCCATGCTCCATACCTCTTTACCTTCA
This sequence comes from Occallatibacter sp., assembly GCA_050745765.1. Classification (GTDB taxonomy): domain Bacteria; phylum Acidobacteriota; class Terriglobia; order Terriglobales; family Acidobacteriaceae; genus Telmatobacter. The sequence continues at coordinate 15,714 of JBOGLX010000208.1, forward strand.
GCAGGGCGTGTATCGACCAGTACCGTCGGCGCCCCCGGACGCCGCAGCTTGCCGAAGATCCCTGCCCCGGTGATTCCATCGAGGAAGGAATCGGTCATAATAAAGAAGATTCTGGATGCTGCCACCGAACCACCTCCACCCGGATTGAACGGATAGGCTCTAATTTTACCATCCTCTTGGAAACGCCGCCTGAACCTTAGAACAACCGCCCTGCCTCAGATCCCCAGCTTCCGCACTTCGTCGTTATAGTACTTGCGGTAGAGGATATCCCACTCCTGCGAGCCTTCCAGGATGATCTTCTTCTGGTCGGCGATCTTCAGGCGCGCCGCAGCGCCGATCCTCGCCTCTTCGGTCAGCAGCACCTCGAGAATCTTGTGCGCGGTTCCGGTTTGGCGTTACTTTAGTTGGTCATGAGTGCTGCTTGCGGCTTCTATTTATAAGTGTGCGCCAGGTTGGGATAATTATCTGCAAAATGGGCGGGAGATTTTTTTGAGATGGGCGGGACCGGACAAACCATTTGACCAAGGAAAGCCGACTCCGGGGACAGCCGACCCAGGGGAAAGCCGGCCTTGCAGGTCCTTTACGCAGCGGGTGGCGAGAAATCCAGGCCGGCCTGCCGCGCCTCCCGTTCCGTGGCGGGCAAGTTGAGTTCGGAGAGAGGAATGCGCGGTTCGCGCCCCGAAGCGGCCTCATCCAAAACGATAAGATCGCTGGGCGTGAGCATGTAGTTGCGGACGGCCTGGGTGTGGCCGTCCTTGAAGATCAGCATCAGCTCGGGCTGGTTGCCCGCAGGCGCCGGAGCAACTGCCGGCGCGGCCGGCGGCTGGGAGGGCCAAGGGGCGTATTCCGGCCCGTAGCCGCCGTACTCCGGCGGTGGCTGCTGCTCACCGTATGGCTGCTCTTGCGCATAATCGGGCTGCGTATTCTGGTCTGAGCTTGCCTCATCATCGCCGTAGTCGTCGCCGTAGCCGGTGAAGTCGGGATAGCCAAGATCCCAGGGCAGCAGTTCCCAGGAATTCACGTATCCGTAAGGGTAGCCTCCGTAAGCGTAACCGTTGTATGCGCTGCGGTAAGGCCGGCGGTGGTCTCGGCCGCGGCGATCTCCTCTGTCGTATGCCTGACGATTTCCACTGCCATAGAACGGACGGTAGCCCGTGGCAGCGCCTTGCCGGGGGGTAAAGTTATAGGCGTGGCTATAGCGGGGAGCGGTGAAGTTCGTCCGCGAGGCTGCGGCGAAGCCGCGCGGAGCAATGCCGAAGGGGCTCCCGAAGGAGCGTGGCGCCGAGAAACTGCCCCGAAAAGCTCCGCCGGAAAATCCGCCCGCGCGGCCAAAACTGCCAACATGGCCGCCAAAGCCGCTGGAATGACCGCCAAAGCCACTGGAATGGCCGCCAGAGGAGCGCTGCGCCAGAGAAGCTGCGGGAACCAACGCCAGCATCGTGGCCAAGGCCAGGACGGGAGCCGCGAACGGGAAGAGACGCGGCACGGTCGAATGCTTTTCCGATTGGTCGATGTGGCGGCACTTCATGACGTTCGCGCTCCAACGCCAGGAACGGGCTGGTTCCGTCTCCTAAGATATACCACCCGGGGCGGCGGCACAACCGCGGGAGCGTTCCGTCGAGACGGACGAAGCGCCCTCGATGGTAAAGGGGAGTGAGGAAAAAAGCACGGGCGGGCCGCCGGGGCGGCCCGATTTTCAAATCGATTGAGCACACACTACCGGTCTCGCTCGACCGATTGGCGCGACCGATTAAGGTGAAGCACCGGCGGATAATTACTTGCCGGCAAGCTGCTGCACGACCGCCAACGCCTTCTCCACATGTTCCGGTGGCGACAAATGATCTTCCTTGGAAGAAAATTCGGCGACGATCTTGTCGCCTTTGCCGATCACGAAGGTTGTGCGCGCGAAAAAGCCGTGGTCGATGGCCACACCGCGCACGTCTTTCAGGCCGGCCCTTCCGGCGGAAGCCGTCACGCCGTAGGAAACGCCGATATTGCCGCTGGGGTCGGAGGCGACGGGGAAACGGCCGGCGCAGTACTTGGGGTCGGCCGAGAACTGATCGAGGCGGGCGATGCTATCTTCCGAGACGCCAATGATGGTGGCGCCGGCAGCGGTGAATTTGTCCTTATTCTGGGCAAACGTGTGGGCCTCGAGATCGCAGCCGCCGGTATAGGCAGATGGGTAGAAATAGACGACGACGGGGCCCTTTTTCAACGCGGCCCGCAGCGAGAAATGGAATTGCTTGCCCGCCAGGGAGGCGCGGGCAGAAAAATTGGGCGCGCGGTCGCCTGGTTTGAGGGCTGCTGCGAAGGCGAGTGTGCAAAGTGCGGCTGAGATTGCCAGACCAAAGAGCAAATTTTTCTTCACGAGAATCCTCCGTGCTAGCTAAGAATCAATGGCGCGAGCGCGGCGCCGGGAAACGGCCACGAAAAGCTCCAACGGAAAATCCGCCCGCGCGGGCAAATTCGCCGGCGTGGCCGCCAAAGCCGCTGGAATGGCCTCCAGCGGAGCGCTGCGCCAGAGCTCCGGGAACCAACGCCAGCATCGTGGCAAACGCCAGGACGGGGACCGCGACGGGGGAGAGACGCGGCACGATCGAATGCTTTTCCGATCGTTCGATGTGGCGGCCCTTCATGACGTTCGCGCTCCAACGCCAGGAACGGGCCGGTTCCGTCTCCTAACATAACTCACCTGGCGCGGGCGCACAACCGCGGGAGCGTTTCGGCGGCACGATCGGGCTGTGGGAATGCCTACCGTTCCCAGCGACGGGTTTACCGCATGCGTGCTTTGCCGATAATGACTGAACTGAGGGTGGGTGAATGCCGAAATGCCGGATGCGCTATTCTTGTAGAGCGCGCCCGTAGCTCAGCTGGATAGAGCGAACGCCTCCGGAGCGTTAGGTCGGGAGTTCGAATCTCTCCGGGCGCACCACTTTCCGGCCAATCCGGACCAGCGGGCCGCGGGTTGCGGAAAGACCGCCGGCGTTGCCGCTCAATAATTTTTCGCATCCCGCCTTGCACGCCGCTTCCGCAGGAAATCTCAAGCCCGTCTCAGCACCTGGTCCCTCCTCGACGAAATTCTCGTGAATTCCCTTTTGTTCCCCTGACTAAAGGAGCATGAACCTTCGTAACTCACTTTCGTAAGCTACTGTCAGGGATCGTCTTTTGGCGGTCCTTTTTTATGGCATCGATTTGTCTTGTAACCGAGGCGCACTTAGGTAATAGTAGGATTCAGAGATAAGGCTCCAAAATAAGGCTCCAAAGTTGTACGAACAATCGCGGGAAACACACAGCCTCTCACGCGAGGATTGTTCTGTGCGCACCGCAGATGGAGATTCCGATCGGCAGCGGCCCCCCGGCTGTCCGGTTACGCAGGGACGCGTCAGAGCAGCCGCAGCACGTATTGCCGATTGCAAGATAGCTACGATCTGGACGATCTACAGGATCGCATACGGAGTTGCTTATGAGCTGCATCGCAGACCCCAGTGTCCTTCCGCATCACCTTGACAATAACCGCCGCCCGGCTGAACGGCTGACGCGCGGCAGGAGCCGGCGCTGGCCGGGTTTTGCCGGTGGATTCGCGGTGTTTCTGCTGGCGGCAGCCGGGGCCCGCGCGCAATCCGCGTTTGGTCCTCCGGCGGGGATAACCGTCGGTTCCTCCGTAACTCAAAATGTGACGGTGAATGCGCAGGCAAATGGCACAGTGAGCAAGGCCGAGGTGCTCACCTTTGGCGCCAGCGGTTTGGATTTCGCCCAGAGCACGACCGGCGCATCGAGCTGCCCGACGGCGACCTTTTCGGCCGGCGTCACAAGTTGCTATGAATCCGTAACGTTTACGCCTACGGCGCCGGGACCGCGCGTGGGCGCGGTGGTGTTGACGGACGGGAGCGGCCACCTTTTCGGCGAACAGTTGATTTGGGGCACGGGCTCGGGCGGGCTGGGGGTTCTGGATCCGGGCAATCTGATTCCGGTTGCGGGCCAGGCAGGGCAGTACTCCTCGGTGAGTGACGGGCACCCCGCCATCGAGGCGGATCTGGACCTGCCGGCGAGCGTGGTGCTGGACGGCAACGGCAACATGTACATCGCCGACAGCCTTCATAATCGAATCCGCATGGTGTGCGGCCCCAACACCACGGCTACGATCGCGGGCACGTCGTGCAGTTTGGCGGGAATTATCTCGACCATAGCGGGCAATGGCGATCCCGGAGACGCCGGAAACGGCGCCGCCGCGAAGCTGGCGACCCTGAATTCCCCGGCGGGGCTGGCGCTGGACGGCGCCGGCAACCTGTACATTGCCGACACGGGAAATAGTGAGATCCGCGAGATCAACGCCGTAACCGGGATCATCAGCGTTGTAGCCGGGGGAGGCTCGGGCTGCGGCAACGGCAGCCCCGTAGGCGACGGCTGCGCAGCCGCTTCGGCCAGCCTGAACGCCCCCTGGGGGGTGACTGTGGACGCGGCCGGCGACCTGTTCATCGCCGACACGGCCGACCATCGCATCCGAGAGATTGCTGCCGGCACGGGGATCATTTCCACAGTGGCCGGCGACGGATTTACCAATCCGGATGGCACGGGAGGCTACGCTGGCGACGGCGGCCTGGCGACGGCGGCCAAACTGAACCGGCCCTTTGCCGTGGCCTTTGACGCCTCGGGCAACATGTATATTGCCGACTCGGCGAACAACGTGGTGCGCGAGGTTGTGGCCGTAGCGGGGGCGATTACACCGGCCAGCACCATCACCACCTTCGCGGGCAATTACGCGCTGGGCGAGGGTTACTCGGGCGACGGGGGCCCGTCTACGTCGGCGCAGTTGTGGGCGCCGTCGGGCGTAGCCGTCGATCCGGCCGGGGACGTGTACATTGCGGACTCACAGAACGCGGCCATCCGCAAGGTCGGCTCGGCGACGGGCCCCCAGCCGGGAGAAATCGCCACGGTAGTGGGCAGTGGTACCGGCGTCGACTTTTACAACGGCAACATCAATGTCGACTTTCTTTACGGGCCGATCGGGCTTTTTATCGATAGCGCCGGCAACATTTATTTTGCCGACTATTACAACATGGTCATACGCGAGATTCAGAGCAACTTTGCGGTTCTAGATTTCACCGATCTGGGCACGGTCTCATATCGCCAGAGCTCAACCTCGCCCACGCAAATGCAGCCGGTGGCGAACGACGGCAATGCGCCGCTGGATGTGACCGGCATTACAACTTCGACGAACTCCGAGGTGGACTCGACGGTGGGTTCGGCGTGCAACACCGGCAGCCCGTACCTGGCGCCGGGCGCCACGTGCTTCGTGGGTGCAGTGTTTGCGCCCGCAGCCACACCGCCGCTGACGAGCAATCAGGAGGAGACGCCAAGCATCTACGTCGCCGAAGACACGCTGCCGCCTCCGGCATCGATTGTGGCCTCGAATTCACCGCTGGACATCGAACTGGTCGGCGAAGCCACGCCGGTCAACTCGACGACGACCACGCTGACCTCCAATCCGGACCCGTCGACCTTCGGACAGTCAGTAACTTTCACCGCGACGGTGACCACGGGGGCAGGTACTGGCAATCTGACCGGGACGGTGACCTTCACGGACACTTACAACGGGTCCGCCACAACTCTTGCCGCCGATGTTGCGCTGAATCCGCCCGCCGGCACAACGGTCACGGCCAGCTTTTCCACCTCGTCGCTGGGCGTCGGGGTCCACTCGGTGACGGCGACCTACAGCAACGCCAACGATCCCTCGCACTTCGGCAGCGTTTCGGCGCCGGCGCTGATTCAGACCGTAGACGAAGCGACAACAACGGCCCTGCAGTCGAGCCTGAACCCATCGCAGTCCGGCGAGAGCGTGACTTTCACCGCGACGGTGACGGTGAGCGCCGGCGGAGGCGTGACGCCTGAGGGGACGGTGACGTTCACCGACGGCGCCAACGTACTGCAGACCGTGCCTCTGAACACAACCACCGGCCAGGCGCAGTACACCACCTCGTCGCTGGCCCAGGGGGCGCACGCCATCGTGGCCTCTTACAGCGGAGACGCAGGCATAGAAGTCCTCGAAAGTTCTTCGCCGGTGTTGAACCAGGATGTGCAGGCGCCCTCGTCGATCGTGTTGATCTCGTCGCCGAACCCCTCCAACTACGGAAGTCCGGTGACCTTCACCGCGACCGTTACAGGAACAGTTGCCGCGACGGGGGTGGTGAATTTCTTCGATAACGGAGTGCTGATCGGAACGGGTACGCTTTCAGGCAATCCCGGAGTGGCAGCATTCATAACTTCATCCTTGACCGTGGGAACGCACCCCATTACGGCTGCGTATCCGGGGGACGCGAGTAACGGCGGGAGCACTACCCCGGCGCCCTTGAGTCAGATGGTGACACAGACGCAAACATCGACGGCCGTGACGGCCAGCCCGGTCCCCGGAATCGCGGGCGCGCCGGTGACGATCACGGCGGCTGTGAGCGCGGTTCAAGGCTCGGCGACGGCTACCGGAACGGTGATCTTCACCAATGGGACGACGGTGCTGGGAAGCGCAACCCTGGGCGCGGGCGGAATCGCGGCCGTCACCCCGATTCTGACGCCTGGTTCCTATCAGATTGTTGCCTCTTACGGGGGCGACGCCAACGACAACCTGAGCGCCTCGGCCCCGCTGCCCTACACGGTGGTGCTTGCAACCACGCAGACGGTGGTGACCTCAAGCCAGAATTCCGCGCTGGTGCAGGCGCCGGTGGTCTTTACCGCCAAAGTAACGGGCAACGGCGGCATTCCCACAGGGCCGGTCACATTCTACTCTGACGGTAATTCGATCGGAGCCGCGAATCTCGACGCGACAGGAACGGCCACCTTCACCGACTCCGCGCTGCCCGCCGGCACGCACTCCATCACCGCCAGCTATGCGGGCGACGTGAACGACTCCGCGAGCACTTCGGCGGCCATCAGCCAGGTGATCGGAACTCTGCCCACCTCGACGAACCTGGGCGCCGCATCGACGGGCGGCGTAAACCCCCAGGTCATTCTGGCGGCAACGGTGACCAACAGCGGGGTTTCCGGTACAACCCCCACGGGCACGGTAACCTTCGTCAACGGAACCAGCACAATAGGCCAGGCCACGCTCAACTCGAGCGGCGTCGCCACGCTCACGCTGAACCTGCCTTCGGGAACCTACTCGATCGTGGCCAACTACAGCGGCGACACGATGAACAGCCCTTCCAGCTCGCAGCCGGTTTCCGTCTCTACTGTTGCGGAGGGCTTCAATCTCTCCGTCTCACCGCCCACGGTCTCGCTCGCCGCGTCGCAGAACGCCACGGTGACGGTATCGCTGACTTCGACGGACGGCTTTACCGACACCGTCGGCCTCGGCTGCGCGTCGCTTCCGGCCGCGGTGACCTGCCACTTTACCAGCCCCAGCGTAACCCTGGCTGCGAACTCCACCCAGACCGCGCAACTGACCATCGACACCAACTCGCCGCTGACGGGAGGGTCCTCGGCCATGAACACGCCGGCGGGCGGGCAAAGAACCGCGCCGGGAACCGCGCCGGGAACCGAACTGGCGGGGATCTTTCTGCCGGTTGGCCTCTTCTTCGGGTGGCTTTTCTGGCGTTTGCGCCGGCGCGGCGCGTTGCTGACCCTCGTGCTGCTCTTCGCGCTCTCGGGCGCATCGTTCTTCCTCTCCGGATGCAACGGCTTCTCCATGGCAAGCGCCGCTCCGGGCACTTATACCATTCAGGTAACGGGCACGGGCGCCAACAGCGAGGTCGTCCACTACCAGAACGTAACGCTGAACATCACCAAGTAGAACGGGGCCAGCCCGCCGCGGCGGGAGCTTGAGGAGAGCGATGAGGAGAGCAGAGTCTTTCAGCGCGGAGAGTTCAGGAACGGTTGGGGATCGGATGGTGGATTTGCCGGGGAAGGCTTCCAGCGGAGCTAGAGCGATTCCAGAGAAGCTGTACCCACCTGTCGTGGCATCCCACCCATGCGACAGAAAAAAGTCGCATGGATGGAGCACGGAGCTTTGCGTACGGACGCTGTGGAACCGCCCTAAACCCCTCGCTAATCCTTTTGTCTTTTGCGGGCATTTGGGCGCCGAGGCCGATACCCCGGCCCGCCAGTCGAGCGCCTCTTCAAAAACCTGCTCGATTCGAGTGTTTCCGCCGCATTCCTGGATTTTGCCCACCGTCGCTTTTGCCGGTTTTCTCATGGCCGTTTTCCCCGCGGCCGGGCGCGCGCAGGTCGTCGCGCACGCCTACAACGGCGGGCTTATGCTCTCCGCCGGCGGAACTGCAACCGCGACCACTGTCCAATACGGCCAGCGCAAGCTGATCGGCTACACGGCATTTGTCAACGCCGACACCATTCGCCGCTTCGGCCTGGTTGCCGAGACAACCCAGATGCGCTGGCATCAGACCGGCAACGTCTATCTCAGCACCTACTCCGCCGGACTACGTTACCATTTCGATTTCGGGCGCTTTCAGCCTTACGCGAAAGGGCTCGTCGGCGAGGGCCATTTCAACTTCCCCTATAACTACGCAACTGGACGCTATTTCGTCTTCACCGCCGGAGGCGGCCTGGATTACCGCCTGACCCACAGGCTCTATGTGCGCGCCGCCGACTTCGAGTTCCAGGAATGGCCCCAATTCACTTACGGCGCCATGTCCAACTTCGGAGCGAGCGCGGGAATCCGCGTACGGATTCTCGGCGGGCGCTGAAACCGCGATTCGGCCACTTTCCTCAGTCCGCCGGCATCCAATCACGGCAGATGACGGGCAGGGGAAGGGATTTTAGCGCACCAAGGAAACGTTTTCGGAATTCGGTACGCGCCATGAGTCAAGATCGCCTCCCCATACGTCAGTATTAACGATGCCGTGCCGCTGCTTTCCTTTCAAGACTCCGGCGGCGTAGCGGCATTTCGCATGGGCGGCCCTGGATGGACCGCCGCTTGAGATCCCTGGCGTCCAGCATCCGCGTGCGGGCTGGAAATCGAAGAACGGCAGCGCTTTAGCCGGAGCGCAGGGATTCTGAAAGCGAAAGACATTTTTCAGACACAACGCCTAACGGGAAGGTGTGTATAGACGTGCGCCATTTTCTGCTTTTTGTTCTTGCCGTCGCGCTCGGCTCTGCCGGCATAGCGGTCCGGGCCCAGGGCGCCGGACCAGCTCAACCCGCGGCCGCCGCTTCAATTCACGGCCACATTGCCGACCCCACAGGCGCGCTCATTCCCGGCGCCAAAGTCGCCGTCACCAACCCGCTCGGAGTGCCTGTCAAAACCACGGTCTCGAACGCCATTGGAGACTACAAGGTAGCCGGGCTCGCGCCGGGTAAATACATCGTCGAGGCGCAGATGCCGGGGTTCGCGCTCTTCACCTCTCCCACGTTCGCGCTGGCCGGGAGCCAATCCAGGCGCATGGACATCTCCATGGCCCTGCAGGTGGCCCAGCAGCAGGTGGAAGTTTCGGGCTCGGGCGGGCCGGCGGTGAGCACTGCGCCGGGCGAAAACACCAACGCCATCGTCCTCAAAGGAAAGGCCCTGGAAGCGCTCTCCGACGATCCTGACGAGCTGGCCAACGAGCTTGAGGCGCTGGCCGGACCGTCCGCCGGTCCCAACGGCGGGCAGATCTACATTGACGGCTTTACCGGCGGACAACTGCCGCCCAAGTCGGCCATCCGCGAGATTCGCATTAACGCCAACCCGTTTTCGGCAGAGTATGACCGGTTGGGCTACGGCCGCATCGAGATCCTCACCAAGCCCGGAACCGACCACTTCGAGGGGCGCGTCTTCGGCATGGGCAACGACAGCTCGTTCAACACCCTCAACCCCTTCACCGGCGCCATTCCCTCGTACCACAGCTACATGGTCAACGGAACAGTGAGCGGCCCAATTTCGAAGTCGGCGTCCTACTTCTTCAGTATCTTTCAGCGCAACAACCAAAATGACAACATTTACACGGCCATCGTTCCGGTTCTGAATTCGAGCACGGGTCTTTATTCCGTACCCACAGACTCGAACGGCAATCCGATTCCGACCACTGGCGGGCTCTTCAGCCCGGAAACCATGATCAACGTCTCGCCCCGCGTCGATCTGGAACTGGGCCAATTCAACACTCTTACTCTCCGCTACCAGTTCTTCCGCAGAAACCGTAGCAACAGTTTAGGTGGGGACACGAGTCTGCCCACCCAGGCCAGTTCCTCGGACTCGATCGAGCACACCTTTCAACTGGACGACACGCAGATCGTCAATTCCAACCTGGTGAACGAGACGCGCTTCGAGTACCGGCGGGGCATCGACAGCGAAACGCCGGCCAGCACGGAACCATCGTTTTCGGTTCCTTCTTACTTTACGGGCGGGGGCAACGGCGCCCAGTTCTCCAACGACCACACCGACCACTTCGAACTTCAGAACATCAGCACCTGGACACTGGGGCCGCAAACCATCACCTTTGGCACCTGGGACCGGGACAACCGCGAGGCCGTTTCCACCAACGGCGGATTCAACGGCAGCTTCAGCTTCCCCTCGATCGATAGCTACCTGGATACGATCAACGGCCAGGCCCAGGGCCTGACAGTGGCGCAGATCGCCGCCGCTTGCCCTTCCGGCCAGACGTGCACGCCCATCGAACTCGGCTACACCACCGGCCCTGAAAACTTTGCCGCCAATGTCTTTGACGGTGCGCTCTACTACCAGGACGATTGGAAGGTGAACCCGTTTCTTACGCTTTCCGGCGGGCTGCGCTTTGAGACGCAGAACCACGTCTCCGACCACGCCGACTGGGCGCCGCGATTCGCGTTTGCCTACGCTCTCGATGGGCACAAGAAGGGCGCCAAACAAAAGACCGTGGTGCGCGGCGGCTACGGCTTCTTTTACGACCGCTTCGGGGAAGACGATCTGATGAATCTGGAGCAGTTCAACGGCGGGCCCAACACGCAGAAACAGACGGTCATTAAAGATCCCACCTGCTTCAGCTCCACCAGCCTCAGCGACATCGGATCGTCTCCGGCGGCGATCGAAGCGGCTTGCGGCTCAGGAGCAGCCGCCGCCCCGCAGATCGACACCATCGCGCCCCACTACCACTCTCCATACACGGAAATGCTCGGCCTCAGCCTGGAGCGGCAACTGACCAAGAGTACGACCCTCACCGTCACCTATCTCCATGCCTACGGGGTACACCACCTGGTGGTGCGCGACTCGAATGCCTACGAGCCTCTGCCCGGCACCACCTTCTATAACAGCACCACCGGCCCGCGCCCCGACCCCTCGCTGGGCATCGTCGATCAGTACTATCCCGAGGGGTTTTACAAAGAAAGCCAGATCATCGTCAACTTCAACACCAGTCTTTCGCGGAACTTCAGCCTTTTTGGCTTTTACAACTACAGCCATGCCGACACGGACGGCGGCGGCGGACACAACCCATCCAACTCGTATGACCTGATGCAGGACTACGGTCGCGCCAGCTGGGTCCATCCCCAGTGGATGCTGCTGGTCGGCGACTACACCGGACCCTGGGGCCTTACCTTCAACCCCTTCCTCATCGCGCATCAAGGTGAGCCCTACAACATCTCCACCAGCACCGACCTGACCGGCGACAACTTCTTCAACGATCGTCCGGCGTACGCCAGCTCGTCGGACTGCCCGTCCACTTCGGCCAATTACGTTTCGACGCCGTTCGGCTGTCTGGACACCAATCCAGGGCAGGGCGCGTCGCTTGTACCCGCCAATCTGGGCAACAGTCCATCTTCCGTGGCTTTGAACCTGCGCGTAAGCCGCACCTTCGGCGTCGGACCCAAGGGCGAAACGGCGGGCGGCCCGCCTCCGAGAGGCGGCGGTGGTCGTCACTTCCACATCGGCGGTCCCTTTGGCGGCTCGTCGAATCCGTTCCACCACGGCCCCGCCGCCACGAGCCGCAAGTACGCGCTCACCTTCAGCGCCCAGGCCCTGAATCTCTTCAACGACGTTGACTACGGATCGCCGTCGGGAAGCCTGATCCCTACGCTCAACAGCAGCACCGGCCTCTACGCTCCCGATAGCCGTTTCGGCCAATCCACCGGCCTTGCCGGCGGCATCTTCTCCTCCGGCTCCGCGGTGCGGCGCATCTTCTTCCAGGCCGCGTTCCAGTTCTAACGGCCGGCCACAACGGCGGCAGCTCGGGATAATCCGCCGATCCCGAGCCTGCCGCCGTTTCATTCTTGACAAGCCTCGCGCATTCGCCTTAAAGTCGCAGCACAATCGCATTGCCAACAGATTGCTAAGCGGGCAATGCCGCCTCCCTCTGCGGTTCATTTGTTTCCCGATCGTCCGTTGCGACCCTGGTGAAGGGTTCGCGCCTTCAAATCGCCACGCCGCGCTGCCAAGGTTTATCCCTGCGCATTACATCTGTGCGCAAACTTGCCGCATGAGGAGGTCTCTTTGCCGACGCCCCCGGAAAACAACGAGAAATCGCCCATCCAACTGGCCGCCGAGAAGCACGCCGATGAGATTCTGGCCCGCCGCCAGGCAGCCCGCGCATCCCGCAAAGCAGCGCTGGCGGCCCATGCCGCGCCCATCGTCATCAAAACCGAGGTCTCCCTTGCTCGTCTCACTGAAGCCGCCGCCGCGCCTCCGGCCGCAACCGCCAGCCTGCAGACCGCGGGCTATCTGCTCGCCATCGGCGACTCCTGGTTCGACTATCCCATTCACGACGTTCTCACCAACCTGGACGACAACTACGGCTACAACATCGAGTCTTCCGCCCACAAAGGCGACCCCATCGAAGCCATGGTGTCGCCCGTCGGCCAGTTCGATAAGTTCGCCCGCTGCGTGGATAAGGTCGTCGGACTGGGCGCAACTCCCAAAGCCATTCTCGTCTCGGGCGGCGGAGACGACATTGCCGGAGCAGAATTCGGCATGTTGATCAACAGCTCAGCTCTCACCATCGCCGGATGGAACCAGCAAGTCGTCGACGGCGTCATCAATGTGCGCGTCGCCGCGGCTTATCGCCAGATGTTCCTCTCCATCAATGCTCTCTGCCAGAAGGACCTCAACCGCATCTTCCCCATCCTGGTACACGGCTACGACTATGCCGTGCCCGACGGCCGCGGCTTCCTCGGCGGCTGGGGACCGCTGCCGGGCCCCTGGCTCAAGCCCGGCTTCGATGAGAAGCTCTTTACCGATCTCGCCCAAACCACGCAGATGGTTAAAGCCCTCATCGACCAGTTCAATGAAATGCTGCAGAACCTGGTGAAGGAGCCAGGCTTCGAGAACGTCCACTACGTCGATCTTCGCGGAACTCTTTCCAATGCTACGAACGACTACAAGGAATGGTGGGCGAATGAACTTCATCCCACCGGCGACACGCTTGGCGGCGCCCAGGACGGTTTCAAAGCTGTCGCCGCCAAATTCCAGGCAGTGCTGGTGACGCTGCCCTGATCTTCGCTTCGCGCCCGAAGTACCCGTCTCAGCGTCAAGTTCAGCGTTAAGTTCAACATCAAGTTCAGCGTTAAGGAGCCATTATGTCCGTCATTCAAGTCGGCTTGGTCGATACCACCGGCGAAATCGATCCCAATTTCGTTCACTCCGTCGCCCTGGCGCTCAATCTCCAGGTCACTCGCGATCTGCCCCAGTACTGGCAGGTCCCGGCAACCGTCGTCTATCTTCCCGACGCCAAGAAAGTTCCCGCCGGCGTCTGGCCCATGCAGCTCGTCAAGACTCTTCCTCCCGACGAAGGCGGCTATCACTCCGACAAGCACAAGCAGCCATTCTCCAAGGTGATTGCCACAGCGCAAGACCCCACCTGGACCATCGACGCCAGCCACGAGACGCTGGAAATGCTCGTCGACCCCTACGGCAACCGCATGCAGTCCTCCATTGCCATCGAGATCGTGGCAGGAAAGATCCAGGACGGCGCCGGCGAGTTCAACTATCTCCTCGAGGCCTGCGACCCCTGCGAAGCTAACAATTACGCCTACACCATCAATGGCGTCGCCGTGTCCGACTTCATCACGCCGCACTTCTACGACCCCGTGGCCACCGCCGGCACGCGCTACAGCTTCACCGGCGCCATCACGGCCCCGCGCCAGATTCTTCCCGGCGGGTACATCTCGTTTGTCAATCCCGAGCTGGACGAATGGCAGCAGTTGATGTACGTCGACCCCAGCCAGCCGCCCACCATCCAGAACATCGGCCAGGCCGACAGCACCAGGAGCTTGCGCGAGTGGGTTGACAGCCTGGCGAAGACGAAGAATTTCAACCAGGCCGGCCGCAAGGCGAAGACCGCAAAAGTAAAGGCGCTGATGGAGTACTCCGCGAAGCGCATCGCTCACATGGACCGCATCGCCACGGCCAGGGCGTCGCTTTATCGGTAGGCCCGGCGGCCAGGATGCGCATTCGCCGTCCGTCTCGACGCTACCAGCCTGTAGCGAAAGTTGAGATTTCAGAAAAGCCATCCCCCAGGGGCTAAGAACTTATCCGTAAATTAGCGAACGTGAGTAGCGCCGGTCTCCTGACCGGCAGTACTGGCGGCTTCCTCGCCGCCTGGGGAGTTTAGTGGCAGCACAAGCATGGATGCGGGTCAGGAGACCCGCACCACAGCCGGTCGGGAGACCGGCGCTACTATTTACGGATGAGTTCGAAAGCCGCACTGATTTTGTTGGCGTTACGGCATGGTCGAAAACCACCCGCCGGCGCACATCCAGAACCGCAGATCCTTCGACTGCGCCGCTCGCAAAAAACACGAGCGGCTCCGCTCAGGATGACAGAGTAGTTGGTTGGTTTTCGTTGTTTTCGGTGAACCCGGCCGGCGCGGTGGAAAGCGGCTGTGGCTTCGGCCCCGCTGCGGGCTTGGCCGCCATTGGCGGCGAAGCAGGCGAAGTTCCGGGTGAAGGCGGTTCGGTAGTCGTCTGCGTCTTTGGCGGCGCTGGATTGGCAGGCTGACCGGGATTCGCCGGCGCCTGTGTCCCCGGTGCCTTTGTCCCAGGAACTCCCGGCGTTGCCGTCGGGGGAACGGTCGGCTGCGTTCCCGGCGCCGGCTCGACAGGCGCGGCAGGCTCAACCGGATTCGGCTCGCGGCGTTCCGGCCGCTGGCGCTCCGCAATCCAAGTGACCGGCAGGGTCAGTGTCTGCACCGTGGCCAGGTCGTCGCGCAGCTTCATGTAAAGCTTGCCGTCGACCGGATGAGGAACGGTAAGCCCGGTTCCGGTAAAGTACAGCGGCACATCGGTGGGGTCGCCGTAGTCCTCCGTGGAAGAGAAAGACGCGGCCAGGAAGAGATCGGATCCGGTCAGCGTGCAGGGCCGGCTGATGGCGCGTGGGCAGCGCAGGTCTGTGAACCCCGGCAGACGCACCAGCGTTCCCAGCGGTAGCCAGTCGCCGGCCGCGCCGTCGGCCGCGATGAGGCGCACCTGGATGGGTCCGAAGGCGGACTCGCCAAAACTCTTGAGAGGATCGAGGCTGCCCATCACCGTGCTCGCATCCTCAAGCAGCAGGCCGCCGTTGGCGAAGTCGAGCGTGGTGTGGAAGCTGCCGTCCGCCGCCGCCACTTCCGCCTTTTCGTCGCGCGAAAAGTCCGGCGGCGTGGTGGCCTTGAGGAAAAACACCAGCCGGCCCTCTAACGGCAGGTCACTGGGACTGCCGAGGGTCACCGGCGAAAGCTGGTCGGAAGAGTCCGGCTGTATTCCCTCGCTGAGCAGGGCCGCCTCGGGCCGCGGCGGCTCGACCGCGACCGGAACCTTGAGCTTGCGCCCATCGAGCAGCTCCACGCTGGCCGTATACAGCTTGCCCGGCTTGAGCTTCGAGGTCGATTTCCCGGTGCTCAAGGTCAACTGGTCCAGTTCGTGGACGCGGGTCAGCGCCCCAGGCTTCCAATCGATGCCTTCGAGCTCGGCCTTGGAGACTTCGTCCAGCCGCGTGCCCTGGAGCAGCGCATCCTTGTCGCCTTCGCTGAGAGTGAGCAGTTGCAGCGACGCGGCGTCGGCGTAAGCTTCCAGATGAATGGTCTCGGGCGACTTCAGCCCGTACTGGTAGATGGAGAGAGCCACTTCGCCCGGCGCGGCGTCTTTCAACGGCACGGTTACCTTAAGCGAATCGGGCGTGGGTGACTTCCAGAGGACCTTCGACGTACCCGCATCCTTGGCGCGAACCTCAACCTTATCCACGCAGAGCGTGTCCTGGCCGGCGAGGTGCAGCGTATCGTCGCGGCCCACGACAAGAGCCGATTCGCCGCCGGAAGTCAGTGCCCAGTCGCCGGGCGCGGAAGCGCGGAGCAGGTACTGCGGTCCTTGCAAGTCGTCAAAACCCCATTTTCCTTCGAGTACGCCAATCAGCGGGCCGCCCGGCAGCGCCGGAGCAGGGTGCTCCAGCACCAGGCCCCCTTTGGAGGGATCGGCCACCACGGGCAGATTGACGGGCAGGCCTTTCGCGCCGTCCTGGGTTTCGATATGGAGATCGAGATGGTGGGCCAGATGGGTGGCGAAGGTCAGCGGCGCG
Source organism: Occallatibacter sp. (assembly GCA_050745765.1). GTDB lineage: Bacteria > Acidobacteriota > Terriglobia > Terriglobales > Acidobacteriaceae > Telmatobacter. The sequence continues at coordinate 32,149 of JBOGLX010000208.1, forward strand.
CCCTCGGCGGGCAGCACCAGGCCGGGCTTCTCCACGCAGAACTCCTGCGACGGGTCGATCGGATGCAGCGGTTCAGGCTGCGAGGATCCGATCGGCGGCAGCGCAATCACCACCACCGACTTGGGATTGCGAAACGAAGGCGGCATGTTGAGGCGCAGGTTGAGGGTGTCTGCCCTGGGCAGGGCCAGCGCCGGGATGTACTGGAAGTGCGCCGTGTGCAGCGACGCCAGGATGCGCGCCGTATCCAAAATAGCGCCGATGTAAGGGCTGTAAAGGCCGGCGCCGCCCATCGGCGTGGCGCCGATCTGATTGACCAGGTTCAGCGTGTCGCCGCTGGCGATTTGCGCAACCAGCGATTGCGCATTAGTGTCGTCCAGCACCAGCCCCTCGGAGTTCTGCGAAAGGCAGGAGTCCTGCTGGTCTTCAGGCTTGTCAAAGCAGCTCTCGTTGATCTTGATGCCCAGGCTGCGCGCCGCCATCTCCGCCCGGGCCTTGAGCGTCTTGGGATCGGTTTGAGAGGTGACCTTGACCTCGTTGAGATAGTCCTCGAGCCTCATCCGTTCCCAACTGGCTTCGACCAGGTCCTGGGAAGCGCGCACAAAGGAGCCGGGCAGGCTGCGCACGGCGCTGCGCAGGGTGTTGAAGTCGCCGCCCGTCTCCGGCGCCAGGAACAGCAGCGCCTGTTCCGCCCCTTCGGGTACGGTGACAAAGACGCCCTCGCTTTGCACATCCCGGTTCCAGGTCTCCACGCGTGTGAACCAATCGGGCGGCGGAGGATTGGTGGCCCCGCGCAGGAACGCGATCACCAGGACAAAGTGCGCCGACTGGCTCTCCGGCAGGTCGGGATGGATCCAAAGACGATCGCCGGGCAATAAGTTCGGGGTTTCGGAGATGGGCAGGGTAATGTCCCCGCGCTTGACATGAATATCCACTTTGGGCCCGGCCAGATCGAAGGCTGGTCCCGCGGCGTAAAGGATAGTCGTGGCCAGGCACCAGAACAGAAGTGGCAGCAAACCGCGGCGCATAGTCTTATTGTACGGATTTCGGCACTCAGAGGATACACACGGCCTTCTGGAAGGATAAGCTTTAAGGAAAAAAATAGTTTCTTCGGGCGGGCGGTTATCGGCGTATACTTAGCCGTTGAATAGCATTGATTTCAGTTACAATCTCTCTCGAATCCATGTAAGGCAGATAGAGAAGCGAAGTACGGCTTTGGCCAGGTTAAGACAATTATTCATACCTTGGATCGCCTTATGTCGACTCGAAAGTTGCGGCAAGGTTAGTTGCGGAAAGCCTAGGAAAGCCTATTTGACCGGCTGGATACAAAACAAACTCAGGGAAATCAATCGACAGTAGTTTTACGCCGCGATCCGGAGGGACCGGCACGAAACACAACCCAGACTGTGAATTGCCTTGCCGCACGGATGCACCCCGGCGGCAGGCCTCAATGTTGGGAAGGGAAGCCAGCCTCGAGGCGCCGTGTCAGGCCCGATGCGCTACCCCCCCGACGCGCAACTCTGGCGCGCAACCCCGGCGCGCAACTTTGATGGACGGGAATGCGTGCGGCCGAAACACGGGCGCGCAGTTGGGAGCAGCCCTACCCCGAGTGTAGCAGACGGAGCGGAAGCTATGAAATCGACACGAGCGGCACAAAACGGCGTAGACATTGGCAATCTGAGCATTCCGGCGGCCGAAGAGATTATCGAAGATGCATTGAACGAGCTCGCCTTTTCGCAGGATCCCGGCCTGGTCCGCGCCTTACGGTTTCTGGCGCCTCCCGGCTACCAGGCGATCGTCGAGCTGTGCAGCGAGAACGGGCGCAGCAAGCGGCGCAACGCCCCCGCCGACACCTGGTCGCCGGAAGAGGATGAAGTCCGCATCTATTTTGAGCGCACGGGCGAAGGCGAGCCGCCGCCGCGAGTGCGTGCGCAGCGGTCTGCGCCGGTACACATCGACGACGAGGAGCTGGAGCCCGAGGAAGCCGTGCTGCCTTCCGACATGGACGCGCGGGTAAAGGAGCTTTGCGCCGCGCTGGCCGAGGCCGAGCGGGGCGGCCACGCGTTTATCGCGCTCAAGTGGTTCCGCGACTCGTTTCTGCCGCGCAAGGCTTTCCGCTGGAACCACAGTCCCGAATCGCGGCAGATGGTGCTCGCCGAGGCCATCCAGCGCGGCGTGGTGCTCACCAGCAAAATCGCCAACCCCAAGACGCCCGCCTATCCCACCACCACCATCCGCCTCAATCGCGCCGAGGCCGGCATTCCCGACGAGGCGCAGCGCTTCCATCCCGTCGAGGTGCAGGGCGAGCCGGTCGGCGTGGCCATCGAAGAAGACCGGGGTGAGCTGTGAGCTTCTACTTTCTCGAGGCCACCGCCTTCGCCAAGCTGTTTGTGCGCGAAGCGGGAACGGATGCGCTGATCCGGCTGATGGAGAGGGTCGAGGATAACAGCAAGCTGATCTCGGCGGCCACGCCGCTGGAGGTCTACGCGGCCATCCGCCGGCGCGAACGCGCGGGCCAGATCGCGCCCGAAGACGCGGCCACGGCTCTCGAGTTGCTGCGCCTGGAATCGGCGCGCATGGTGCAGCAGCCGCTGAACCCGGCGGTGCTTGAGGCGGCGCGCCAACTGCTGGACCGCCCGCAATCCGACCGTGGCCCGCTGCGCTGGCCTGCCGCACTGCAACTGGGCGCCGCGCTGGCCGCGCGCAATATGTTCCAGAGCACTCCGATCGCCTTTGTATCGGGCGCGGCCGCGCTGCTCGAAGCCGCAAAAACCGAAGGCTTCGAGACCATCGACCCGGTGCAGATGCCCATCCAGACGCCGCGGGAGCCGGCGGAGACGGCGCCCGAACTGAATTAGGCGGCCATTCCCTGTTGCGGCAAATGCTCAAGAATGTTTTCCGCCTCTGGCCGCAACCGGCCGCGCACCGCCGCATCACAATACACATGTCGGCATATACTGGACTCTTCGCTTTCAAACTGCAGAGTGGAACCGCGGGAGGGACGAAGCTTCAAATCGCATTCGGGCCCTGAGGCGGCTGAAATCTTCGACCGATGGTGGCAACCTCGGGGTGAAGGGGGCGCGATGAAAGTTCCGCGAGCGTGCGGATGGTCAACGCCGGTGCTGTTCGGGCTGGTGCTGTTCGGCGTCTGCGCCGCAACCTGGACGGCGCACGGCCAGTCGAACCAGCCATTTAATTCCGCGAACGGTGTGCGGCCTCTGCCCCCAATTCCCGGCAATAGCCCCGACCCATTAGCCAAGTACGAAAACGCCCCCACTAACGGGCGCACCCTCAGCGAACAGGAGCAGCTCAACGGCCTGCTGCGGCAGAAGCAGTTGACGGGAGCGACGGGGCTTCTGCTGAAAGTGGCTGGCGAGCTGCGAGCTGAAATAGCCGCGCATCCGGATGGCGTCCGCGCCGAGACCGAGCGCCTGAAGCTGATCGAGAAGATCGCCCGCCTGATTCGGGACAGCGAAGAAGCCGGGGACCGGATAAGCGCAGTTCGGGCCTCTGCCAGGCCAATGGGCCAGACGGCCCCGACCCCGTCTCCGTCTCCGTCTCCTTCCGCCCTGCCGCCAAACGGCGCCCCTGCCGGCCCCCGGCAGGACGCACACCCGCCGCCGCCCGCCTCAGCGCTTGCATTGAACGCAGCTTCAGACCTATCCGCCTCCAGCGCAAATCCCCCGCTCCTGCTTGCCGACGCCGATAAGCTTGTCGATCTGGCGCAGCAAATGAAAACCGCGATGGACAAGTCCGACCAGTACGTGCTCTCGCTCGACACCGTCCGCCACGCTGAAGACGTCGAAAACCTCGCCAGGGAATTGCAAAAGCAGTTACGGCAAAGCAAGAGATAATCCCACCGGCCCGCTTTCACCACCGCGGCGGATCCGCGATCTTATTTGCGTATACCTGCACCTTGCCCGCGGCGGAAATCCGATGCTGGGAATGTCTATACTGAACCTTCCGTGCCCATTGCCCACGACCCCAAATCGCAGTTGCGCAAGACCATGGGCTTCTGGGACGTGCTCCTGTTCAACATCGCCACCGTCCTCGGGCCCCGCTGGATCGCGGCCGCCGGCCACAACGGCCCCTCGTCGATCAGCCTGTGGGTCATCGCCGCGGTCTTCTTTTTCGTGCCCGGCGCGCTGGTCATCAACGAGCTTTCGTCGCGCTTTCCCGAGGAGGGCGGCCTCTACGCCTGGGCACGCGAAGCCTTCGGGCCCTTTCACGGCTTCGTCGCCGGCTGGACCTACTGGTTCTACACCGTCTTTTACTTTCCCGGCCTGCTGCTGGCCAGCGCGTCCATGGCGGCCTACGTAGTGCCGGGACGCGGCGCGGCGCTGGCCGACAACCGTCCCTTTTTGCTTACCGTTTCTCTCGCCATGCTCGCCGCCGCCGTGGTTTTGAACATCGTCGGCCTCAACGTGGGCAAGTGGCTGCAGAACGCCGGCGGCGTGGGAACCTACGTCCCGCTGCTGATCCTGGCAGGCGTTGCCGCGCTCGTCTGCTTCCGCCACGGCTCCGTCACCCGCTTCACCCTCGCCGACATGCTGCCCACCTGGAACTGGAACACGGTGAATTTCTGGTCGGAGATCGCGTTTGCCTTTACCGGCTTGGAGCTGGTGTCGGCGATGAGCGAAGAAGTCCGCGACCCCCGCCGCACCCTGCCCCGCGCCGTCTTCGGCGCCGGCGCGCTCATTGCGCTGATGTACATCGCGGGGACCTTCGCGGTGCTGTCGCTGATGCCCGCCGGCCAGATCGACCCCAAGAGCGGCGTCTTCGGCGCCATTGCAATGGGATCGACGGCGCTGAAACTCGGCTTTCTGGGCATTCTGGCAGCGGTACTGGTAACGGCGGGGAATGCGGGCGGCGTGGGATCGACCGTGGCCGGCATCGCCCGCGTTCCTTTCGTCGTCGGCATCGACCGTTACCTGCCCGCGGCCTTCGGCAAAATCCATCCCCGCTGGAAGACGCCGTATATTTCGATCCTGGTGCAGGCGGTTTTGTCCGGCGCCATCCTGCTCCTCAGCCAGATCGACCAGACAACCCGTGGGGCTTATGTGTTCCTGGTAGACGCAGCGACAATTTTGTACTTCATTCCATTCCTCTACATGTTCGCGGCGGTGATTAAACTTTCCAGACGGACTGACCGCGCGGAAAATCCCCACGCGGTGCTGGTGCCGGGCGGGAAAGTGGGCGTGTGGATCTGCGGGGGTCTGGGATTCACGGTGGTGCTGATTGCGATCATTGTGGCCATGCTGATCCCGCCCGACGAGGCGACGAGCAAGGTTGGGTTCGTGGCGGCGCTGGTGCTTGTGACGGCCGCTTCGATTCTGATCGGCCTGGTGCTTTATTGGCGCGGCGCCAGATCAAAGCTGGCCACATCCTGATGGGCGAAGGATAAGCCCGAGCGAACTCGCAACGTCAGAGGGCGCCGTCGGAGCGCGGGGGCATTTTTGTGGCCGCAAGCAGCCGCTCTATCTCGCTCAGCAGCAAGGCCGGACCCTCTTCCGCGCACAGGGAGCGATCGGTGGGAGCTTGCGAGTGCCCGTCGACCAGCCATCCCGAAACCAGGATCACAGGCACCTGAGGCTTGCGGCGCTTGATCTCGCGCGCCACGGCCGCGCCGTCGATTCCGGGCATGCGATCGTCGAGCACCACGAGGTCCACGGGATGGGCCTCAAGGTTTTCAAGCGCCTGGGGGCCGTTAGCTGCCATCAGCACTTTGTAGCCTGCCATTTCCAGCACTGCCTGCCGCGTAAAAAGGATGCCGGGCTCGTCGTTGACGGACAACAAGATACACGCGGCGGCACGGTTCGGAAGGAACCGCGCCGCTGCGCCGTTTCCGTTCTGGGGAAAGGAAGACATGTCGGTGCCGGCCAGGACTGATTCCACTGTAGCGAAGAGGGGTGCGGCTGTCGGTCTGCTGGCAGACATTACAGCAGTGAAAGCTGCCGGTAGGCATCGCGCACAAGGCCGTAGCACTCGCAGGCCGTGTTTTCCAACTGATCGCGGTCCGTGATGGTCACCGTTCCGCGCGCGTAATCGATCATGCCCGCCCGTTGCAGAAGCCCCGCCGCCAGGGTCACGGTGGTGCGCGGCGCGCCCAGCATCTGTCCGAGAAAGTCGTGGGTCAGGTGCAGTTTGTCGGACTCCACGCGGTCGCGGCAGGCCATCAGCCATCGCGCCAGCCGTTCCTCGATGGTGTGCAGCCGGTTGCAGGCCGCCGTTTGCGCCGTTTGCACAAAGAATGCCTGCATATACCTTTGCACTTGCCGCCGCAGCACGCCGTCCCGCTCAAACTCTTCCTTCAGGTTTTTGGCGTCGATGCGAAAGCCGGAGCCTTCGATCTGCACGAATGTGCGCCCCGGCGTGCTTGGAACGCCGAACAGGATGGGCAGGCCCACCAATCCGTCGATACCGACGATCCCCACTTCGACGGTGTCTCCGTTTTCAACGGTGACCACCACCGAGGCAACGCCTTCTTCAAGAAAATAGCCGTGCGAGACATCGCCATTCATCAGGGGTTCGTATTGCTTGAGGGTGACGGGTGACAGGTGCCGGGAGATGCGGTCGATTTCAGATTCCGGCAGGGACGCGAGAATACGGTTCCTGTAGACACTACGAGGCTGGCTCATGCTACTCCTTCGTGGGCGTCGAACGCCACATCCGGACGCGCAAATGGGCCTGTCTCTCGGCAGGGGGACCTGCGTATGAAGATGTAATTCGATACTACTCTTAATGTCAGCCGCGTGTGTTTGTTGCGGGACGCTTCCCTGGGACAAGCCAGGACCGATTGACGCTGCCCTGGCCGGGATTGCGGCGGGTTTTGTATCAGGGCACGACTTCAGTCGTGCCGCAAACGCCTCAAAATAAAGGGCGGGCTTTAGCCCCTGTGGGAAGCTCCGTGCGCAAATTCGCCCACGACTCGCCCTTTTTCCGCAGCCCGTTTAGCCCCTGAGGGAATTCCGGCCCAGTGGACGCGCCTCTGTCGGTCTTCATAAACGATGCAATTGTTGAGACGCACCACTAGTTGGCGGCAACGGGCTGAGGGTGCTTCCGCATAGCCGCAATCAGCCGCTCCATCTCGCGCAGAAGCAAGGCCGGACCTTGCCCCTTGTGCAGGAAGCAATCGGCACAGGCCTGGGAGTCGTCGTCAACCACGCCCGCTGAGATCAGAATGACCGGCACCAGCGGCTTGCGGCGCTTCATCTCCCTGGCAACCGCGCCGCCGTCCATTCCCGGCATGCGATAGTCGAGCACCACAAGATCCACGGGTTGGGCGTCGAAGCTGGCGAGCGCCTGGCGGCCGTTTGCGGCATTCAACACTTCGTAGCCGGCCATTTCCAGCACCATCTGCCGCGTCAAAAGAACCCCGGGCTCGTCGTCGACGGACAACACGCACGCGGCGCCGCGGTCCGAGAGACTCGACGGCGTCACTGCGCGGAGTGTAGGGGAAGACATGACGATACCCAACGAAGTTATTTACATGCTAGCGAAGAAAATCCGCGGTGTCGGTCCGATGCCGGACTACCGGACTAATATTCCCGCCTGGATTTGAAATTCCCTCGACAATTTCCGGCGCGGCCCGCTTTACAGCGCGCCCAGAAGGCTAGAGGAGTCGCGCACGGTGTGGTAGCACTCGCACGCGGAGCTCTCCAATTGACCGCGGTTGACGATGGTCACCGTGCCCCGCTTGAAGTCGATCATGCCCGCCCGGTGCAGCAGCCCCGCGGCCAGGGTCACCGTGGTGCGCGGCTCCCCCAGCATCTGGCCCAGGAATTCATGGGTCAGGCGGAGTTCGTCTGTCTCCATGCGGTCGCGGCAGACGAGCAGCCAGCGCGCCAGCCGCTCTTCGGTTGTGTGCAGACGGTTGCAGGCGGCCGTCTGCGCCGTCTCCACCAGGCAACTTTGGACGTACTTCTCTAAGCGCTGCCTGAACTCGGAGGTGCGCTCAAACTCCTCCTTGAGCTTCGCGGCTGGGATGCGGTACGCGGAGCCCGCGATCTGCACAAAGGTCCGCCCCGGCGCCGTTTGCCCGCCCAGCAGGATAGGCACTCCGACCACGCCGTCGACGCCCACCAGTCCCGTTTCCACCGTCTCTCCGTTGCCCAGCGTGATCACCACGGAGGCAATGCCCGACTCCAAAAAGTAGCCGTGCGTGGGCTTCCCATCGAGGAGCAGCTCGTGTTGCGCGAGCGTCACGTGGGAGAGATGCGGCGCGATGCGGTCGATCTCCGCCTGGGGCAGGGACTCAAGGATGCGGTTCTTGAATGCGCGCGGAAACTGGTTCATGCTGCAACTTCCCGGGCCTGAAAACCTTTTTGGGCCTCAAAGCCTCATCTGGATGCGCAAATGAACCAGCCTTTTGGGGGTGGGCGTACCTGCGAACTTAGATGTAAGCCAAATTCTATGCTTTATTGCGGAATAAAGCTGTCTGGCGCCGGACACATGCAGGGCAAACGCATGAACATCGATGCGTGGCGGTGGAGCGTCTCGTCGCGCCCTTCCGGGGCGCGAAATCACGATTGAAATGCCGTCCCAGGGGTGCGTTGCGCTTCCCCTGGGCTAATTTCTGGCCCTCCCTCCGGGAGGCAAACGCGCGCGGAGCCATTAGAACTGGCGAACAGAACCAGTCTCGCCAAGAAAATACATTCATGCGATTGCCTTGCGGACACATGCAGGGATGCCGGCTGCAGGGCCGGCTGGCGTTGGGGCCGATCGCGGCCGGCGCCGGCTCGTTGACGATTGAGCCGATTCACGATAGAAGCGCCAGGCAGAGGCGGTTTTAACGAACGCTTCATATTTTGCAGTCGGCGCGGCCCGGCCCCATGGCGTATGCTGATTGGCGAGAACCTTATCGACAAATTTCCATCGGGAGATCCTTCATGCCAATCACGCGGCAAGTCATCACGTCCATCATGGCCAACGGCACCGACATGCTCGGAACCAAGACGCTGGCCGTCAAAATCGCCGACGAAAACATCGTCTCCGGCTCGCTGCTCACCGTCGAGAGCAACCACTTCTGCGTACTCAAGTCGCGCGGCGCCGTGCTCAACGTCTACGAGACCGGCCAATACGCCCTGTCCACGCCCGACAAGCCCATCCTCGGCTCCATCGCGCAGGGCTTCTTCGGCGGCACCTCGCCGTGGGTCTTTGAAGTGATTTATGTGAACCGCTCCAAGTTGCTGGTGCGCAGCGTGGGCGTGGCCACCAGCGCGGAAATGGCCGAGATGGCCTACCAGGTGGACTACTACATTCACGTGGACACCAAGGAAGCCGCCCTGCAGCTGATCACGCACCTGCCCTTCAACGGCTACTTTATCGACACCAAGGAGGTGGCCGATTACGCCGGGCCGGCCATCGAGCAATCCATCAACCAGGTGGTGCAGGTCACCAAGATGGAAGACATCAACGAGCACATTAATGACGTGCGCGAGCTGGTGAAGAACCATCTGACCGAGTTCCTGCGCACCTATGGCATCACCCTCAACGATCTCAAGGTGCTGATTCTGCCCAAGGACGAGCGCATGCGCGAGCTGATTTCGCTGCAGGCCATCGGCCTCTCGCCCATCGAGGCGGTGCGCTACTACCTGGCGCTGAAGATGGCCGAGAAGGGCCTGGTTTCGGCGCCCAACGCGGCGGCCGGAGTTCCCTTCATCATCGGCGGCCCGACCGCCGGCTTCTATCCCATCGGCCCTGAGGCGGGGCTGCCGCCGGCCGGTCAACTGCCCGGGGGCAATGCCTGATGCCCGGGGAGTTTTACGACGCCGGCGCGCTGAGGCACATCGCCATCAACCTGTTTTACGGATGGGGATACAACTTCTACCGCGCCGAAAACCAGCTGCGCGCCGACGATCAGTTAGTGCGCGGCAAGGCCGCGTCGCTGCTGGGTTACGCGGCCTCGGCTGTGGGCGAAGCGGAGACCGCCTATCGGCGCGAATTCCTCCCGCCGCCCACGCGGGCCAAGCCGTTCCCCGACGCGGAAGCAGTGGCCGCGGCGCAGCGGCTGGAGCGCTTGGCGCGCGAAATCAGCGGTGTGGAGCAGTTCATTCATCAGCAGCCCGTACCGGAGAACGACCGCATGACCCAGCGATACCGCAAGGAGGCGCAAACGCTGCAAACGCTCAT
>JBOGLX010000209.1:0-90470 GCA_050745765.1 Occallatibacter sp.
GGAGGGTGGAGGCCGAACCAGGACATGAGGTCCACGATGTGGGCGGCAAAGCCTACGCTGACGCTCATGTTGGAGAAGGCGTACTCGAGGATGAGGTCCCAGCCGATGATCCAGGCCACCAGCTCGCCCATAGTGGCGTAGGTGTAAGTGTAAGCCGAGCCGGCGATGGGGATCATGGAGGCGAGCTCGGCGTAACAGAGGCCGGTGAAAGCGCAGACGACGGCGACCAGGATCATGGAGAGCGAAAGCGCCGGACCCGCGCCCGGACGGCCAGCCATGGCCGTGTGCATCAGCAGGTAGTGGATGAACGGAGTGTTGGCGATGGAGGGCTGATCGAAGTGCTGCCCTGCCATGGCCGTGCCGATGACCGTGAAGATGCCCGAACCGATGACGGCGCCGATCCCAAGCGCAGTGAGCGACCACGGGCCCAAGGTCTTTTTGAGCGCGTGTTCGGGTTCCTCCGACTCGCGGATGAGCTTGTCGATAGATTTGCGGGCAAGCAGTTGGCTGGGCAGGGAAGCTCTCCTCGTCCTGAACGATGTGTTTTCGTTCACAGAATACAGGCTTCTTGCGGGGAGGAGACTCTATGGGAGCAGTATTCAGCTGTCAACCATCGGCTTTCAGCCCGCTTGCGCCCAGAATGGAGCCACTCGGTTCATACCGGGTGTTCGCACCCGCGAAAACAGGCTGAAATCTGATGGTTGAGAGCTAAATGCTGCTTTTTTACCGCTTCGACTGGCCCCGTGCCAGTTTCTTCACCTTCTTCTTGTTGGAGCCGCGCGGGGTGGTGCGCTTGGCTTTGGGAGCGGCCTTTTTGCGCGCCGCGCGCTTCAGCTTCTTACGTTCCAGTTTGTCTTCAAGCTTGGTGGTGTCGGCCACTTGTAACCTCTTTCGATGCAATCTTTACTGGGTGTTCGGCGCCTCGCGCGCAACCATTATGTTAACAGGGTTCCGGCCGCGGTGAAAGGCGCCCGGCAGGCAGTATGCGCCGAAACCCGCGCCGAAGCCCGCATGGGGGCCTTTTCCATCGTACAATCATATATAGACACGCGTTTGGACGTGAACTTGCCAGGCCTGCTCGGCTCCGGCTGCTTTTTCCGCTTCTGACGAGCTCCGCAACCCACGCAGCATTCACCATGTTTGCCGGAGTTCTAACCATGCGTTCGGACCAGATTCACCGCGCACTCGCGCAGGGAATGAACCGTTTTGAAGTCTGCCAACTCGTGTCGAAGGGCGTGAGAGCCACCCACAAGACCGGCTCCCGCTTTGAAGATTCCATCAACGACGTGCTGCAATACCTCGGCACCCACGACACGCCCACAGGCGGTCTTCATCCGGCCATGTCGGCAGCGGCCAAAAGCCTCAAGTCGGCCGCGTAGCCATCCCGTCCGGCTCCCCATGCAGCAATTTCCAGCCGGATTCAGAACACAAGAAAAGGGACGGCAGCTTCGCCGTCCCTTTTCCTTTACTGCGAACTCGATGTTCAGGATGGGTTCTTAGACAACCTGAACGTCTTCTGCCTGCCAGCCCTTGGGGCCCTTGGTCACGTTGAACTGAACGCGCTGGCCCTCCTGGAGCGACCGGAAGCCGGTGGCCTTGATGGCGGTGTGATGAACGAAGACGTCTTCGCCGTTTTCACGGCTCAGAAATCCGAATCCCTTTGCGTCATTGAACCACTTGACTGTGCCTTGTTCCATAATGTGTCTTTCCTTCTGCAATTGAATTACCGCGAACGCAATGTGGAAGTGTTTGCGTGTAGAGCGGTAACTCGGAACAGGCAAGTACTTCAAATCGAATTCTACGATTGAACAATAGTATAGCACGGAAATGGATTGCGGCCGGGAGATATCTCCAGCGTCGCCACTGGGGGCGCATGAAACGGCGAAAAGCCGGCCCAATTCGGTGCTACTCTCAAGTCATGCAGGTCACGGTCAACATTCCGGACGAGTTGGCGGCGCAGATTGCCGCCGGAGGCAAGGATCCGGCACGGGCCGCGCTTGAGGCCCTTGCTCTCGAAGGCTACCGCAGCGAGACGCTCTCCGAGGCGGAGATTCGCATCCTCCTCGGATTTCAAACGCGTCTCGAGGTTCACGCCTTCCTCAAAGAACATGGAGCCTGGATGCACTACTCGATTCAGGACGCAGACCGGGACCTGGCAGCCTCGCGCCGGGCGCGAACGCTACGAGGCTCGCACGCGGAATCTTAGAGCTCCCGATGATCGTAGTCGCCGATACCGCGCCCATCAACTATCTGGTTCTTATTGGTGAGGCCGACGTTCTCCGCGCTCTCTATGGCAGGGTACTAATTCCCACGTCGGTCCAAACCGAGTTGACGCACAATCTGACGCCGCCAGCGGTTCGAGATTGGATTAGGCACGCGCCAGTTTGGTTGGAGGTTCTCGCCCCATTGCCAATTACGGACCCGGCCCTCGCAAGGCTGGATGCGGGCGAGCGCGATGCAATTGTGCTCGCCGAAGAAATGGGTGCGGACTTGCTCCTGATTGATGAAATGAAGGGCAGGAATGTCGCCGAGGATCGCGGCCTCGCAGTCACTGGGACGCTTGGCATTCTGCGCGATGCGGCCTCGCTTGGGCTGACTCATCTTTCGTCGGCCCTTGAGCGTTTGAGAGAAACCAGCTTTCATCTGTCTCCAGAACTATATGACCGGTTCCGTCGGGAGGCACAGTAGCTTCGTTCTCTTAGTTTCCAAATCTTTTCGAGATTTGCAAACTTTTCCATCAGCTTTTTATGACCACGGCGCGGAAACATCGCGGTCAGCTTGGCGTCTTCACCATCGCACTCGCGCATGAGCACCGTTCCCTCTTCGTACTTGACGTACCACCGTCCTTTCTTCCGTTGACACCAGCCTAGCGCATTTGATGTACTGCTCCTTCCGAGCTTATGGGTGGGGGTGGCGATGCGGATTGCGGCGCCAACGTCGGCAGAGCACCTGCAAATCCCGCATCTGGAGCGGTACTGGCGGCGCATGACGTCCGGCGCTTCGGCCCCGAAAACCGGCGAGGACGGCGGCGAGTGGGACTTGGACAACACCCTGCTCGCCGGCCTTCACATCAACCTTCGCGAGGCCGCCACGTTCATCAACCAGCCGCCCACGCCCACGCTCGAGGCCTTTGAGGCATGGGTGCTCGGGGTCAACGGCGGCGCCATCGATGAGCCGCGCCTGCGCCGCCTGCGCGATGCACTGGCGGGCAAGCCGGTGGGCTCGCCGGCCGGCTGCCTCGACGGCGTTCCGGGACTGACTGCCGGCGACCTGGCCCACTGGGAGGAGCACGGATACGTCGTGGTGCACGACGCCGTCGATCCTGCCATGCGCGAGGCCGCCGCCGCGGCCATCTACAGCTTTCTGAGAGCCAGTCCCAGGGACGCGGAAAGCTGGTACGGCAAGCTGGATGCGGCCACCATCTGGGTTCCGCTCTATCGCCATCCCGCGCTCGAGGCCAACCGGCGCGCTCCGCAAGTGGTGCGGGCGTTTGCCGACCTCTGGGGCAGCGAGGATCTGTGGGCCGTGGTCGATCAGGCAGGCTTCAACCCGCCCGAGCGCTCCGGCTGGCAGTTCCCCGGCCCGCACATCCACTGGGACATGACCCTGGCTCCGCCGCACGTTTTCGGTTTGCAGGGCATCCTCTATCTCACGGACACGCCCGCCGAGCAGGGAGCCTTCTGCTGCATTCCCGGTTTTCAACGCCGCCTGGCCGCATGGCTCGAAAGCTTGCCCGCGGGTCAGGATCCGCGCCAGGCCATCCGCGGAGAGCACGGTCTGACGCCCATCCCCGGCCGCGCCGGAGACCTGGTCATCTGGCATCACGCGCTGCCCCACTCGAGCAGCCCCAACCGCGGCAAGCTGCCCCGCGTGGTGCAGTACATGACTCTCCGGCCCACGCGGTGGCCGTATACGCCCGAATGGGTTTAACAGCGGAAGGACTCCCAAAGGAGCGCGCGCACGCTAGAGGTCAGATCCGTTCTCAGATCCGTTCGAGGTTGGCGAACTTTTCCATCAGCTTTTTGAGCCCGTGGCGGGGGAACATCACGGTCAGCTTGGCGTCTTCGCCCTCACCCTCGCGCATGAGCACGGTGCCGTCGCCGTATTTGCGGTGGCGCACGCGCTGGCCTTGCTTGAGGCCGGCCGCGCCTTTGGAGGCGTGGATGTCCATCGCCGGACGCGCCAGGGAGCCGGGCCTCGCGATCCCCGATTTTCCGCCAAAAAACCGGGCGATATTATCAATCGATTTCTCCGTCGGCGGCGCTTCCGCACCTTTACTTTTTGGAGCGGAGTTGCGGGCCGCCGAAAGCCGCGGCGCGTCCTGGCTCTCGTCCTCGTAGTTGAAATGCCGTCCGTCGAAGTCCGAGGACTGCGCGCCCCGGCGGCCCGAACTGAAATTCGATCCGTAGCCGGATCCATAACGCGAACCGCGAGGGCCCGAGCCATAACCCGCACCGTAAGCCGGTGTCGACCAAGCAGGGCTCCGGCCGCCCAGGTTTTCGACCAATTGCTCCGGAACCTCCTCCAGAAAGCGCGAAGGCACGCTCATCTCCGGCGCATCGTTGCCGTAGCGGCGGCGATAATGCGCGCGCGTGAGCACCAGCGTGTTCATGGCCCGCGTCATGCCCACGTAGCAGAGCCGCCGTTCCTCTTCAAGCTCATCCGGGTTGTTCAGCGTGCGCGAGTGTGGAAACAGCCCCTCCTCAAGCCCGGCGAGGAAGACCAGCGGGAATTCGAGGCCCTTGGCCGCGTGCAGCGTCATCAGCGTCACGCGCGAGTTGGGGTCGAACTGGTCGGTGTCGGAGGCCAGGGCCGCGTGGTCGAGGAACTCGGCGAGGGTCTCGCCGCGCGCCTCGGCGTCGTGGGCGGCGTTGGCCAGCTCCTTCAGGTTTTCGATGCGGCTGAAGGCCTCCGGCGAGCCTTCGGCTTCGAGCGCCTTGATGTAGCCGGTGCGGTCGATGATGAATTTGATCAGCTCGGGTAACGTGGCGGCGTCGCCCGGCGCGCGGAAATCGGCGCTTCGGCCCTCTTTGTCTTCGGCGGCCTTTTCCTTGGCGATTTCCTCCGGGTCCGATTCGAAATCGGGATCGTGTTGAGCGGCCCTCCCAGGTCCCAAAATCGGGACCTGGGGCACCCCTGTTGCCGAGTGATCGGAACTCCCGTTGCGCTTCGGCATTCTTAGGAATGGCCTGACTGGCTGAGCCGCAAACGGCGAAAAGCTGGTGGCATCGAGCAAGGGAAGCTGATTTTCATTGCCGCCGAAATCGAACGCGGCTGAGGCGTCTTCGCGTTCCGGGGATGAACCGGCGCCGAAGGCAAATCCGGCGTCCGCTTCGTCCGCCTGCGCTTCCGCCACGTCCGCCGCGAGTTTGCCGGCAAAGTCCGGGTCCATCATGGCCTGCGCGTCAACAATGAGCTGGCGGAACGACTCAAGCGCCATCAGCGCCCGCGACGGCACAAGCCGGTTGGCGATGGCCGCGGCCGTGGCGTCCCAGGTGGAGACGCCGGTCTCAAGCGCCAGCCGCTCCAGCGTTTCCATGGTGGTTTTGCCGATGCCGCGCGCCGGCGTGTTGATGGCCCGCTGCAAGGCCATGGAGTCGTGCGGGTTGCGCACCAGGCGCAAATAGGCAAGCAGGTCTTTGATCTCGGCGCGCTCGTAAAAGCTGAACCCGCCGACCATGGTGTAGGCGATTCCGTAGCGCCGCAGCGCCTCTTCCACCAGCCGCGATTGCGAGTTGGTGCGGTACAAAACGGCGCAATGGTTGCCGGCGCCAGCGTCTTGCGCTTCCGGCGCGTTCAAAAACTGCTGAACGCGGTCGGCGATGAAAAGCGCTTCGTTCTCGCCGTCCGGCGCCTCGTAGTAGCCGATCGGAGAGCCGCCCTGGCGATCGGTCCAGAGCTTTTTGCCTTTGCGGCGAAGGTTGTTCTCGACCACGGCGCCGGCGGCCTCGAGAATCACCTGCGTCGACCGGTAGTTCTGTTCCAGGCGGACGATGCGCGCGTGGGGAAAGTCCTTTTCAAACTCCAGAATGTTGCGGATGTCCGCCCCGCGCCACGAGTAGATGCTCTGGTCCTCGTCGCCCACGGCGCAGACGTTCTTTTGCTCGCCGGCCAGCAGCTTCATCAGCTCGTACTGCGGGCGGTTGGTGTCCTGGTACTCATCCACGAGCAGATAGCGGTAGCGGCGCTGGCAGCGCTCGCGGACCTCGCTCGACACTTTGAGCAGACGCGCGGCTTCGAGGAGCAGATCGTCGAAGTCGAGAGCGTTGTTCTTCACGAGCTCGGCCTGGTAGCTCTTGTAAATGTGGGCGATGCGTTCGCCGTTCGGGTCCTTTGACCCGAGGTAGTACTCCTGCGGATCGACCATGTGGTTCTTGGCCCAGGAGATGCGGCCGAGCACCGTGCGCGGCGTTAGCTGCTTGGTGTCCAGGCCCATGCGCCGCATCACCTGCTTGACGATGCCCTGCTGATCGTTCTCGTCGTAGATGGCGAAGGAGCGTGTAAGGCCTTTGTCGCCAACTTTCAGGGCCTCGATGTCGCGGCGCAGCAGGCGCACGCAAAACGAGTGGAAAGTGGAAATGAGCGGCTTGGCCAGCGAACTGTGGCCGAGCAGGCGCTCGACGCGCTCGGCCATCTCTGAGGCGGCCTTATTGGTAAAAGTGACGGCGAGGATGGAATCCGGTGCGACGCCCTTTTCCTGGATCAGCCACGCGATTCGGCTGGTGATGACCCGGGTTTTGCCCGATCCGGCGCCGGCGAGGATCAGCAGCGGACCCTCCGTCGCTTCCACGGCGACGCGCTGTTCGGGATTCAGATTGGCGAGAAGAGGCTGCACGGCGGCCGGGTCCAGGTGGGAAAGGTCCTGATGCCAGTTTAACGTTGCCGGCGCAGGTCTGCTTTGGGACGCAAGAATTCGCGCCGGGGCCCCGAAGCGCAGATGTGCGCGAACAATCGCTCGGATCGCAGCGGACGCCCGATCTGGTCAATAAAGGCCAACTGGAAGGCGCTAACTGGAGAGCGCTGGCCGGCGCTAACGCGGCGATCTTACGGAACGAGGGCTGGATTGACTCTCAGCCCTCGTCCCGAATGCCAGATTCTGCCGGACTTCGGCCCTCTGGGAGTTTAGACCGGCTGCACGTCTGCGGCCTGCCAACCTTTGGGCCCTTTTACTACGTTGAACTGTACGGCTTGGCCCTCCTGCAGGCTCTTGAAACCACTTGAGGTGATTGCAGAATAGTGCACGAACACATCCTCGCCGCTCTGGCGCGAAATGAAGCCGAAGCCCTTCGCGTCATTGAACCATTTCACAGTACCTTGTTCCATTTTCTTTGAATTTCCTGGTGTTGAATTGCGCTGGATGAATCGGGGCGATCACTGGCAGATTCTTGCTTGTTTGGGCGAGCACTGCTCACGCCCGGTTCGGTTCTAACGCTGGCAACAGTGTAGCATTGCCCTCCGAATTTCAGGCACGAATTCCGATTGAACCCGCGCCAGGCCATT
The DNA here is from genome assembly GCA_050745765.1 of Occallatibacter sp. Taxonomy (GTDB): domain Bacteria; phylum Acidobacteriota; class Terriglobia; order Terriglobales; family Acidobacteriaceae; genus Telmatobacter. The sequence continues at coordinate 7,501 of JBOGLX010000209.1, forward strand.
CCTGATTGCGGAAGCTGCTGACTGGAATGGGCTTATGGCGGCCCGGCAGGCTGTGCTACTGTGTTAGGGCGTTATGCCGCACGATCCTGTCCCCGGTCTTTTGTCCCGCGCCACGGAGCTGCTGGAAGCCGAATTCGCCGGCCTGCCGGCCTTCGAGCCGGAGGCCGACCCTGCGGCCATGGAACGCGTCCTCACGGCAACGGCCGAGCGTCTGGCCGACAACTATCCTTATTTCCATCCGCTCTATGCCGGGCAAATGCTCAAGCCGCCGCACCCGGTGGCGCGGGCCGCTTACGCCCTGGCCATGACCCTGAACCCCAACAATCACGCGCGCGACGGCGGCCGGGCCAGCTCCGAGATGGAGATCGAGGCGGTCGGCGAGATCGCCGCAATGTTCGGGTGGACGGAGTTTCTTGGCCACCTGACCTCGAGCGGAACATTGGCCAACCTGGAGGCTCTGTGGGTGGCCGGACAGTTGGCGCCCGGCCGGCGGATTGTGGGCTCCGCGCAGGCGCACTACACCCACAGGCGCATCTCGGCTGTGCTGCGGCTGGATTATGGCGAAGTTGCCGCCGACAACCGCGGCCGCATGAGCCTGGAGGCGCTGGAAGATGAGCTGCGCAAGGGCGACGTAGGCACGGTCGTGGTCACCCTCGGCACAACGGCGATGGGCGCGGTCGATCCGCTCGATCAGGTGCTGGCGCTGCGCGAGCGCTGTGGCTTTCGCATTCATGTGGACGCGGCCTACGGCGGTTACTTCGGGTTGATTCCCGAGTCGCTGGACGAGCCGGCGCGCCGCGCATTCGCCGCCATCGGCGCCGCCGACTCCATCGTCATCGATCCGCACAAGCACGGCCTGCAGCCCTACGGATGCGGCTGCGTGCTCTTCCGCGACCCCGCCGTGGGACGGTTCTATAAGCACGACTCACCCTACACCTACTTCACCTCGAAGCAATTGCACCTCGGCGAGATCAGCCTGGAGTGCTCGCGGGCCGGCGCGGCGGCCGTGGCGCTGTGGGCCACAGAGCGGCTGCTGCCGCTCAAGCCCGGCGGCGAGTTTGCGCGCGGCCTGGCGTGCGGCCGCAGAGCAGCGCTTGAACTCGACCGGCGTCTTCGCACCGGCTCCCGCTTCGCGCCACTTGCCGCCGGCCTGCCGGAACTCGACATCGTCGTCTGGAAGCTCAAAGCGCCATCCGCCGAACAAGCTTCCCAACTCGCCCAAAATGTATTCGACGCCTGCGCAGCGCGAGACCTGCACCTGGCTCTTGTACAATTGCCGCATTCCTGGTTTGAGCCTGCGCGGGACGCGCAAGGCGGCGTTCAATCCGGGCCGGTCACCTGCCTGCGCAGCGTACTCATGAAGCCCGAGCACGAAGCCTGGCTGGACCGGATCTGGGAAAAGCTCACCGCCGCCTGCGCGGAAACCATGGGAGGCTAGAAGCGCATGATCGCACAGATTCGCAGTGGACAAAGAGAAGAAAACGTTCTCATTTCGGTGTCGCTTCGCTCGCTCGGCCGCATTTACGGGCTGCGGAAAAATGGCGAACCGATGGGGGCTCTGACCTCGAAGCTTCCCGCAGGGGCTAAAGCCCGCGTCTATTTTGCGGCGTTTGCGGCACGACTAAAGTCATGCCCTGTTACAAACCCCTGTTCGCTGCGAGCTTCTTCGCAGCCTGCGAAGATGTGCCCTGATAGAAGGCGCTGCTCGCTTAGAGGGCGCTGCTCGCTCCGAATGGTTCCGCAACCTGTGAGGTCGTGCCCTGGTACGTCTCCAAGTCACGGACGGCTTTTCGTTGAGCCTATTTGCCGGTTGCATCTGCGTTTCAATTCATCTTTTAGAGGTACGTCATGCACGATCCCGCTGCTTTTCGCTCCATGCACGCTGCCCGCTTTCACGCCGAACCCGCCGTCTTTGTCGGCCCCGGCCGCGTAAACATCATCGGCGAGCACACCGACTATGCCGAAGGCTTCGTAATGCCCGCGGCGATTAACTTTGCGACGCTGGCCGGCATCTCGCCCCGCTCCGACGGCAAAATTGTCATCTACTCCGAGAATTACGGGGAAGAAAAGAGTTTCGACGCGGCATCTCCGCCCGCGAAGAGCGGCCATTGGAGCGACTACCCGCTGGGGGTCGTTTACACCCTCGCCCGCGAGGGCCACAAGATTCCCGCCTTCAGCCTGAGCATCTGGAGCGACGTTCCGCTGGGCTCGGGCCTTTCCAGTTCGGCCGCGCTCGAGGTTTCGACCGCGCTCGCCGTGCTTTCGCTCGTGGGCGCCGGCTATCCGGGTCCCGTGCTCGCCCGTCTTTGCCAGCGCGGTGAAAACGAATATGTGGGCGTGAACTGCGGCATCATGGACCAGTTCATCTCCCTCAACGGCAAGGAAAACCATGCGCTGCTGCTCGACTGCCGCGACCTGAGCTACAAACTCGCGCCCATCCCCGATCATGTGGCGCTGGTCATCGCCAACACCATGGTCAAGCATTCCAACGTCGGCGGCGACTACAAAACGCGCCGCGCGGAATCCGAGGCTGCCTGCGCGGTGATTGCGAGCCACAGGCCGGGCGTGCCGTTTCTGCGCGACGCCACGCTTGAAGATCTCAAAAAGTGGGGCCACGAGATGGCGCCCAAGCCGCTGATGCGCGCCCGTCACGTGATCGGCGAGAACCTGCGCACGTTGGCCGCCTGCAACGCCCTGCTGCGCGGCGACATGGCCGAGCTGGGCCGGCTGATGGCCGAAGCGCACTGGAGCTACAGCAAGGACTTCGAAGGCAGTTGCGTGGAGGCCGACGCCATGGTCGAGCTGGCGCAGGACCTGCCCGGCCTTATCGGCGCGCGGCTGACAGGGGGCGGGTTCGGCGGCTGCACGGTCAACCTCGTCGAGCAGGCTGACGCCGCATCCTTTGCCCGCGAGTTGGGTTTACGCTATACAGCGCGGATCGGCATCGTGCCGCAGATTCACATCTGCCACGCATCCGGAGGCGCGCACCGGCTGGAATAGGCTCGGCATTGCGTGGCTCAATGGGGAGAAATACCCTCACTGCCTCGCACTAAAGTGCTCATTTCTGAAACTGCCGTGACCGTGTGGTGGAAAGCGATCCTTGCTAAACTCGATAATTGTGCGCCCCGACGAACCTGGGGAGGGCGCGCCGTGCAACCGGGTTCGAAGATTCCAATTCCCGGAGTTGCGCATCGCAAGTCTAAGATCGCAGCGGAGAAACAGAGAACATGCAACCCATGCCGCCAAAGCCTTTCTCGTATGAGATTTTCCCGGATTCTGGCCACGTAGCTTACTTCTCGATGGAGATCGCAATCAACCCCGGCATGCCCACCTACTCGGGCGGCCTGGGGGTTTTGGCGGGCGACACCCTGCGCTCCGCCGCCGACCTCGGCATCCCGCTCATGGCCTTCACGTTGCTTCACCGCAAGGGGTACTTCCAGCAGCATCTCGATGCTTACGGTACGCAGACCGAAGAGGTGCAGTCCTGGAATCCGGCCGACTTCTGCGCCGAGGAGCTCGCTCGCGTCACCGTCTCCGTTGAAGACCGTACGGTTATCGTGCGCGCCTGGCGGTACGATCTCGAGGGCCGCTCCGGGCATATTGTCCCCATCTATCTGCTCGACACCGATCTTGACGGCAACTCCGGCTGGGACCGCGGCCTCACCGACCACCTCTACGGCGGCGACACCAACTACCGCCTCCAGCAGGAGATCGTTCTGGGCATGGGCGGAGTGCGCATGGCGCAGGCACTGGGAGTTCAAGTAAACGTCTACCACATGAACGAGGGCCACGCCGCGCTGCTCACGCTGGCGCTGCTCGAACGCCAGCTCGGCGGCGCCCCGTCAGGTCCCGCCGCTGCCTCCGACATCGAACAGGTTCGCCGCAACTGCGTCTTCACCACGCACACGCCCGTTCCGGCAGGCCACGACCGCTTCTCGACCGAGCAGACCATGCGCATTCTCGGCGCCGACCGCACCGCGCGGCTGCAGCGGCAAGGCTGCTTCAAGGACGGCCTCCTCAACATGACTCTGCTGGCGCTCAACTTTTCGCGCTACGCCAACGCGGTCGCCATGCAGCACGGCAGGGTTTCGCAAGACATGTTCCCCGAGTTCACCATTGGCTCCATCACCAACGGCGTTCATCCCCCCACGTGGATGTCGGAGCCGTTCCAGCAGATGCTCGACGAGCACATTCCCGCCTGGCGCCGCGATCATCTCTTTCTGCGCAACGCCATCGACCTGCCGGAAAGGGACATCCTGGCCGCCCACGCGCGCGCCAAAGACGATCTGCTGGGCGAAGTGGCCTCGCGCACCGGCCTGGTGCTCAATCGCAACGTGCTGACGCTTGGCTTTGCCCGCCGCGCGGCTACCTACAAGCGCGCCACGCTGATGTTCACCGATCCCGAACGGCTGCTGCGCATCGCCGAGGAGGCCGGGGGCCTGCAGATTCTCTACGCCGGCAAGGCCCACCCCCAGGACGAACCCGGCAAGGCCATGGTGCGCCAGGTCGTCGAAGACGCCGCCCGGCTCTCCAACGATACCCTCCGCATCGTCTATCTTGAGAATTACGCATGGGACCTGGGCGCGCTGCTCACCGCCGGCGTCGATGTCTGGTTGAACAACCCCCGGCGGCCCTACGAGGCCTCGGGCACCAGCGGCATGAAGGCCGCCCTGAACGGCGTGCCCAGCCTGTCCATTCTCGATGGATGGTGGATCGAGGGCTGCATCGAGGGCGTCACCGGCTGGGCCATCGAAGACGGCGCCAACGACCAGGAAGAAGCGGCTTCGCTCTACAACAAGCTTGAGTCGGCCGTGGTTCCTCTTTACCGCGCGGAGCCGGAGCGTTGGGCGCGCCTGATGCGCACCACGCTGGCCTTCAACGGCTCCTACTTCAACACCAACCGCATGGTCAAGCAATACACGCGCAACGCCTACTACCCCGTCCAGCTTGTCGAGCGCGTCAAGGTGCAGGAAGAGACCTACGCGGACTGAGGCAGCGATCGCCTACTCCGCGCGCGAGCCGCGGTCAGCGGCGGAATTGCAGCGGCGCATTTCGCAAGGTCGGACCACCGCGCCGGAGCTTCCCCGGCCAGGGCATTCATGGGCCGATGCGCCTCCATCCGATGGGGTTGCTCCATTGATTACGTGCTCAAACTAAGCCTTGACAACCGTCCCGCCCATCTGACAATATTCTCCACACGACTAAAGTGGTCCGACCACGATGCCTCTAATTGGCGTGGCCGGCCGAACTTGAACCTATACTGGAGGCTTCAATGCAATCCATGCGCTTCAAAACACGCGGATTGGCCGTCCGCTGGGCAACAATTCTGTGCTCCGCGGCCTTTCTACTCTTCGCTGCCAGAGGCAATTCGCAAATTGCCGGAACCGGCAACATCCAGGGCACTGTCAGCGATTCGACGGGCGCCGTGATCCCCAACGCAACCGTGACTCTTACCGACCAGGCGACGCGCGTCAAGCGGACAACCACGTCGAGCAGCGCCGGCGTCTACCTGTTTCCCTCCGTCCCGGTGGGCACCTACGACGTGAGCGTTGCCGCACCCGGCTTCAAGACCTACGTGCAGACCAAAATCGTGCTTGAAGTCGGGAGCAGCATCGCCGTCAATCCCACGCTCTCGGTCGGCGCCGCCGACGTGCAGGTTGAAGTCCAGGCCACCGGACTGGCGCTGCAAACCGAGGATCCCACGTACAAGCAGACCATCGACCAGACTGAAATGACCGCCATGCCGCTCAACGGGCGGCAAATGACGAACCTGATTATGCTTTCCGGCGGCGCCAATACTGCGCCCGGCGGCGACTTCACCGGAAGCAAGTACTCCTACCAGACCATTTCTCTATCCATCGCCGGCGGCGGCGGAAACACCACCCTCTGGCGGCTCGATGGCGGCGACAACCAGGACTACATGGCCAACGGCAACCTGCCGTATCCCTTTCCCGACGCGGTCAGCCAGTTCAGCGTGGAATCGACGGCCCTTGGCGCGCAGGACGGCGGACACGTGGGCGGCATGGTCAACGTCGTCACCCGCTCGGGAACCAATCAATACCACGGCGAGGCATTCGAGTTCATCCGCAACAATTATCTCGATGCCACAAACTTCTATTCCGTGTCGCCCGATACGCTTCACCAGAATCAGTTCGGCGGGACTTTCGGCGGGCCCATCAAGCGCAATAAGATGTTCGCTTTCGCCGCCTACCAGCGCACGGAGGCCAAACAGAGCGCGTCCAGTAAGGAAGCCTATGTGCCCACCGCGGCCAACCTGACAGGCGATTTCTCTACCACGGACGGCGCCAATTGCGAATCGAAAGGCAAATTCGTTCAACTGGTTGACCCGCTCACCGGCGCGACTCTGCCGGGCGACATTTACCCAAGTCCTCCCACCTACAACGCCCAGGCGCTGGCGCTGGAGAAATACCTGCCCGCCATCGACCCGGCTGTAGACACCCAGGGATGCGGGCTTGTCTCTTACTCCATCCCGTCTGAGACCTTCGACAACCAGTTTGTCACCAGGGTCGATTACACCGTCGGCCCCAAGCAGAACATCTATGGCCGGTATTTGGTAGACGGTTATCAGGCTCCGGCCTTCTTTTCACCGACCAATATTCTGATTACGACTCAATCCGGGAACACCGAGCGGGTGCAGTCGTTTGTGCTGGGCGACGCCTACACATTCTCGCCCAACCTGGTAAATGCGGCGCACATCACGGTCCTGCGGCGCGTCGATAACCGCGGCTATAACACAAGCGCCATCAACGTCTCCAAGCTCGGCGTGACTCTGTCGCAGGGCGTCCCCTCGGGAATAGAACTTTCCGAAGGCAAGTTCACCATCGGCGGCGGCACAAATTCGCTATCCCACTTCAATGACAATGCGTTGAACGTAAGCGACGACGTGACTTGGGTGCGCGGCAAGCATCAGTTCATGTTCGGCGGCAGTATTGTCCGCAACCAGCTCAACATCAGTAACGCATACGAATCCAACGGCAACTTCGGCTTCAACGGCGAGTACAGCGGCAGCGGGCCGGCGGGCGGAAGCGTAATCGGCGACCAAAGCCTCGATTTTCTGATGGGAACCCTAAGTTCGTTCCAACAAAGCAAATTCCAGCAGAACGCGCTGCGCGGGCCCATCCCGAGCCTCTACATTCAAGACACCTACCATGCCACTACGCGGCTGACCTTGACCGGCGGGCTGCGCTGGAACCCCAACCTGATGCCCGTGGACTACTTCAACCGCGGCCTGGAATTCAACATGGCCGACTTTTTGTCCAGCACGCCGAGCACGGTATACCCGAACGCGCCGGCGGGGATTCTGTATTACGGCGACCCGGGCGTTACCAGGGAGTTCACCAAGAACTCGCCGTGGCAGTTCTCGCCCAACTTTGGCGTCACATTCGACCCCACCGGCGACGGAAAGACCGTGATCCGCGCAGGGGCCGAGCTGGCCTACGACAATCCCAATTTCTTTACCGCGCAGCGCAACCAGCAGAACCCGCCCTACGCTACGGCCATCTCCAACACGCAAACATCTTCGTCACCGCCGTTGAGTTTTAGCGCGCCCTGGTCCGTGGGCCTCATCACCACCAGCCCGTTCCCGCAGCCTTCGGTGCCAACGCCGGCTGAGGCACAGTTCTTCCCCCAATCCCAATACATCTTCATGGTGCCCCAGTTCCACGCGGCCTACACCATTCAATGGACCCTGAGCGTGCAGCATCAGTTCGGCCACGGCTGGGAGGCCCAGATCGACTACATCGGCAACGGCACACGGCACGATCCCATTGGCTTCGGGGCAAGCCCGGCCGTCTATATCCCAGGGAACTGGGGTGCGGGCGGCACCGGCTGCGCCGGCGTCGTGACCACCCTTCCGAACGTTACACCCGGCGCTGCCGGGACTCCGTGCTCGACGACCGCCAACGAGGCTTCCCGATTCCTGCTCACAATGGAAAATCCCGTCCAGGGCAACCAGTACGAGGGCGGCGGCGGCGGCTCGGTGCTGGTGTCGGACACTTCCACCGCCAACTACAACGGCATGGTGGCTACATTGCAGCATAGGCTTTCGGCCACCTTCAGCCTGCTCGCCAACTGGACATGGGCCAAGTGCCTCAACATCGACGATGCCTCGGGTGACTACGCCAGCACAGCCGTGGAGAACCCAAACAATCCCGCTATGGACTACGGTCCATGCGGCTCCGACTATCGGAATATCGAGAACATCAGCGTAGTCGCCAAGAGCGATTTTCATGGAATGAACCGCTTCGCGCGCCTGGCCGTCAACGACTGGGAGCTGGCGCCGCTGTTCCACATCTCCAGCGGCGCGCCATTCACCGTGACGGCGGGCGGCGACGATTCCCTGACCGACGTAGGCAACGACCGTCCCAACCTGGTGGCCGGAGTGAACCCCTACGCCGAGGTAAGCTTTCGCAAGGGCAGCGGCGAGTCCAACCGGGAATATCTCAACCCCGCCGCCTTTGCCGAGGTTTGTCCCGGCAACAAAACCGCCGGATGCGCGGCGGCCGGAACCTACGGAAACATCAGCAGGAACTCCTTCCGCGGTCCGTCGTCACTCCAGTTCGATGCCCAGATCTCCCGCATCTTCCCGATTCACAAACGCTTGAGTACGACATTCCGTCTGGAAGCCTTCAACGTGCTGAACCATCCAGACTTCAGCAATCCAACCGCATCCGTCTCGTCGTCAACCTTTGGCCAGGTCTCGTCCACCACCAACGCCGCCCGCGTCTTCCAGGGCAGCGTCAAGATCAACTTCTAACCGGCAGGTCGTTCGCACAGAACAAATCTGGGTGCCCCAGGTCCCGATTTTGGGACCTGGGATTCACCCACTTCCAAGTTGATCTTGTCCGCTCTACCGCTTCCACGGCCTCAAAATGTCTATACCTATCTCCCGCCAGCTTCCCGCACCTACAATCCACCTGAAATCCAACCCCAAAGGTGTCCCGTCATGGAATCGAATCCAAACAATCGCAGAGAATTCTTGAAAACCGGCGCTGCCGCGCTGGCTGCAACCGCATTTGCGTCGAGCGCGAAGAGCTACGCCGCCATTCCCGGCTCGAACGACCGCGTGCGCGTCGGCGTAGTGGGATGCGGCGACCGCATGAAGGGCGGCGATCTGCCCGCCTTCTATCAGCACGCCAAAGAGTTGAACTTCCAGGTCGTGGCCGTCTCCGACATCTGGAACCGCCGCCGCGAAGAGGGCGCCGCGTACGTCCAGAAGCTGGTCGGCACAACTGACCCCGTCGACCCGGTGCGCAACAACGACGAGCTTTACGCGCGTAAGGACGTGGACGCCGTGATTATCGCGACGGCGGACTTCCAACACGCCTATCACGGCACCGAGGCGGTGAAGGCGGGCCGCGACGCCTACGTGGAAAAGCCGACTGCGCACACCATGGCCGATGCGCGGATGATTCTCGACGCGGTGCACAAGAGCGGGAGAATCGTGCAGGTGGGAACGCAGCGGCGCTCCACGCCGAGCTACATGAAGGCTGCCGAGTACATCAAGTCGGGCGCCTTCGGCGACATCGTGATGGTGGAGATGACGTGGAACGTGAACCAGCCCGGCCGCTGGCGCCGTCCCAAAGTTGTGCCCCTGCTCCACGAGCAGGACACCGACTGGAAGCGCTATCTGCTCGACCGGACCATGGTGCCTTTCAACGCGCGCCATTATCTCGAGTTCCGCTTGTTCTGGCCTTACTCGTCGGGGATTCCAGACCAATGGCTTGTGCACCAGATCGACACCGTACACTGGTTTACGGGGCTGCCGCATCCGCGCTCGTGCGTGGCCAACGGCGGCATCTATCTCTGGAAGGACGGCCGCATAAACTGGGACACCATGACCGCGGTCTTCGACTACGGCCCGCTCGACGACCCGTCGAAAGGCTTCCAAGTTCAGTACACCTCGCGGTTCACCAACTCGGCAGGCGGCGTCAAGGAGCTTTACTACTCGAACGGCGGCATGTTGAACATGGCCAACCAAACGGTCACGCCCACAGGCGGCCTGACGGAACGCTATGCCGCGCAGATGAACATGAAGCCCAACCTGCTGCCCAGCTTCTCGCTCATGGAAAAAGCCGAGACCGTCTCGACCGACGCCAACACCGCCAGCGGCATCCACGCCGATCCGGAAACCAGCGCCAACATGCGCAACTGGATGGAATGCGTGCGCTCGCGCAAGACGCCCAACGCGCCCATCGAGGCCGGCTATGACCACTCAGTCGCCCTTTGCATGAACATTGCGGCCATTCAGACTGGCCTGCGCGTCACCTTCAACGACAAAACCCAGCAGGTGCTTGCCGGGGGCAAAGTCTATGAGACGTAATTGGACGCCCGGCGTTGCCGGGCTTGGAGTTCTGGCCGCGAGCTTCGTGCTTGCGCCCAGCGCCTTCGCAGCGCCTTCAGCCAAAGGCGTCCAGGTCACGCCCGACGTCGCCAACCGCCAGGTGGCGATCACCATCGACGGCAAACCCTTCACGGCATACATCTGGCCCACCACGATCAAAAAGCCCGTGCTTTACCCTATTGTCGACGCCGACGGCTTCACGGTGACGCGCGGCTATCCCCTCCATCCGCGCGCCGGCGAGCGCACCGACCACCCCCACCATGTGGGACTCTGGTTCAACTACAGCAACGTCAACGGCTTCGATTTCTGGAACAACTCCGACGCCATCCCGGCTGCGCGCCGCCAGAAGATGGGCTCCATCGTCTTCGACAAGATCGTCTCCTCATCGAGTGGCGGGAAGCGCGGCACGCTGGTCACGCAATCCACCTGGATCACCGGCGCCGGCGAGCCCATCCTCGACGAAACCACGCGCTTTGTCTTCGCCGCGCAGCCCGGCGGCGTCCGCGTCATCGACCGCATCGCCACTCTGCACGCCCTCGACAAGGCCGTCTTCCACGACGACAAGGACGGCTTGCTCGGCCTGCGCGTCGCTAGTTGGCTTGAGTCGCCCACAGCGAAGGGCGGAACGTTCATGGACGCCAATGGCAACATCACCAAGGTCAAGGGCGAAGCCTCGCCCGGCGCCTCGGGAGTTTATTTAACCAGCGAAGGCGTCAAAGGCGATGCCGCGTGGGGAACCCGCGGCGCATGGTGCTCGCTCACCGGCCACACCGGCGATCACACCGTCACCATCGCCATCTTCGACAACCCGGCGAATCCCGGCTATCCGACCTACTGGCACGCCCGCGGTTACGGTCTGTTTGCCGCCAACCCGCTGGGCCGCGACAACTTCGATCGCAGCCAGCCGCCCATGAACTACACGCTTGAAAAGGGCCGGACCGCGGTTTTCCGCTACCGCATCGTCATTTATCCCCGTGCCGCCACGCCCAAAGAGCTCAACCGGGAATCGGCAGCCTTCGACGCCGCCTACAAGTGAGCGGCGGCGCGCTGTCCATGCCGAGCCGGAATGCTATAGGCTCATAAGGTATGGAAGTTACCTGTACGCGATGCCACCAGTCCGTCGAGGCTGGAACCTGCTTTTGCCCAAGCTGCGGCCTGCCGCAACTGGTCTACTCGGCCGAAGGCGCTGCCGAGCAGAACCCGGCGGAGCACGGCGAACCGGTATTGCGCGATGCGGGAAGCGTCAATTGGAAGCCGGCAATGCGAGCGGCGCTGATGCTGGCCATCCCTGCCGGAATTTTGTCCAGTGCATATTCACCGCTGGATGTGCTGAGCCTGTTCTGGATGGCGGGAGCTGCGATATGGGCAGTCGCCCTTTATTTGCGCAGCCAGCGGCCGGCCTGGATCACCATCGGCGCCGGCGTCCGCATCGGCCTGGTGACGGGTCTGCTGGCCGGGTGGCTGGCCTTCGGAGCCAGCGGCGGCGCGTTGTTTACGGCCCGCTATGCTTTTCACCGGTCCAGCCAGATCGACTCGAGTTGGAAGGCGCAGGTGGCGCAGACCCGGCAGATGTCCGAGCAGATGTCGGCCTGGATGGACCCCGGAGACGCCGCGCAGGCAGAAACCATGCAAAAACAGATGGAGTCGTGGTGGATTTCGCCAGAGGGACACGCCGGGCTGCAGGCATTCAGCTTCGCGATGAGTTCGCTGTTTTTTGTCCTTTTTGCCATGGCCGGCGGCGCGCTGGGGGCGCGCCTGCTGGGGCGGCCGCGCCGCACCGGCGTTTAGAGCGGTCCCACATTTGCTGTACCCAAAGCCCCACGCCCCATCCATGCGACTCTTTTCTGTCGCATGGGTGGGAGGCCGCGACAGGTGGGTACACCTTCTCTGGAATCGCTCTAGAGCGGTCCCACTTCTCCACAACTTGCCCTCTAGCGGCAGCGCCTCGTATCATCCGTCGAGAAGATAAGCCAAGAGATCACCCATGAGCGAAGCCAAAGCGGAGACCAATCTGCGCATCAAAGGGCGGCTGATGTCAGCCTCGGAGATCGAGCGCACCCTGGTGCGCCTGGCACACGAGATTGTAGAAAAAAGCAATGGCAGCGAAGACCTGGCGCTGATCGGCATCAAGCGGCGCGGCATCCCGCTGGCCGAGCGTCTTGGCGCCCTGATCGCGGGCATTGAAAAACACCCCGTTGACACGGGCGCCCTCGACATTCAGTTTTATCGCGACGATCTGTCTACGGCGGACATTCGCCCCGTAGTCACGCCGGGAGCCATCGGCTTCGACATCGAAGGCCGCGACGTGGTTCTGTGCGACGACGTGCTCTATACCGGCCGCACGGTGCGGGCCGCCCTCGATGCGCTCTTCGACCACGGCCGGCCGCGCCGCGTGCAGTTGGTGGTGCTGATCGACCGCGGCCATCGCGAATTGCCCATTGAGGCATCGTATGTGGGAAAGCACGTGCCCACCAGCAGTCGCGAAATCATCGAAGTCAAGTTCCGCGAAGTCGACAACGACGAGCAGGTGCTGCTGGTCGAGCGCGTGAATTGACAATATTTTCCGCGGCTGCTGTACGCAAAGCTCCGTGCCCCATCCTTGCGACTTTTTTCAGTCGCAAGGGTGGGATGCCACTTAGCCGGGTATAGCATCATTGGAATTGCTATTGAAGCTGAGAAAATGAGCCCCACCGCCGCACCTGTTCGCCGCCAGTTAGCTACGCCGCCCGCGCCCGCTTCGCCGTTCCCCTACAATCCCGGATCGCTGCTCTCGGTTCAGGATTTGAGTCTCGACGAGGTGAGCCGGCTGCTCGCGCGCGCTAGAGAGCTCGAAGTCGAAGATCCGCTTGCGCGGGCCAGGATTCTGGCCAAGCGCCGCGTGGCCCTGCTCTTCTACGAATCATCGACGCGCACACGCACCAGCTTCGAGCTGGCCGCCAAGGGGCTGGGCGCGGACACCACCCTGGTCTCAAGCCTGAGTTCGAGCATTGAAAAGGGTGAGTCGCTCAAGGACACAGGTCTCACCCTGCGCGCGCTGGGCGCCGAGGCCATCATCCTGCGCCATAACTCCGCCGGTGCGCCGTGGCTGCTGGAAGAGACGACGCGGCTGCCCATTCTTAACGCCGGCGACGGCATGCACGAGCACCCCACCCAGGCGCTGCTCGATCTGCGCACCATTCTTGCGCGGCTGCGGCCGGGCAGGGAAACGGCCGGCGAAGACACGCTCGCCGGCGTGACAGTTTCAATCGTAGGCGACATACTGCACAGCCGTGTGGCGCGGTCCAACATGATGCTGTTGCCGCGGCTGGGCGCGCGCGTTTTGCTCTGCGGGCCCAAGGAGCTCTTGCCGGAGATTGCCGCGACGGCTTGGCCAGGCATCACCCCCAAAATTGAAATTGACCGCGACTTCGACGCCGTGTTGCGCCAGTCGCAGGTAGTAATGATGTTGCGCATTCAGGCCGAGCGGCTGGCCGGGCTGCAGCTCGATCTCGAACAGTACAAGGCCAATTACCAGTTGAGCGGCCCGCGGCTGGCGGCTCATGCGCCGCAGGCAGTGGTCATGCACCCTGGGCCCATCATCCGCGGCATGGAGGTGACGGCCGGCGTGGCTGACGGCGTACAGTCGGCGATCCTCGACCAGGTGCGCAACGGCGTCGCCATTCGCATGGCCGTGGTGGAGCGCGCGCTGGAGCTGGAGGAAGGCCGCCTATGACCGCTCTCGCCATTCGCGGCGGCCATCTCGTCGATCCGGCGGCGGGCGTGGATGCTGCCAAAGACATCCTGTTCAAGGACGGCCGCGTGGCCGAAATTGCCGCGCCCGGAAAGCTGAAGCTGGCCAATGGCGCCGAGAGCCTGGATGCGGCGGGCCTCACCATCGCTCCCGGCCTCGTCGATATGCACGTCCACTTGCGCGAGCCGGGCCAGGGCTACAAGGAGACCATCGCCACGGGAACGGCGGCCGCGGCCGCGGGCGGGTTCACCGCCGTGGCGGCCATGCCCAACACCGCGCCCGTGAACGACTCGCCCGAAATTACGCGCTGGATGCAGGCGCCGGAGCGCGGCGCGATGGTGCGCGTGTTTCCCATCGCCGCGGCTACGCGGGGCTCCAAGGGCGAGGCGCTCAACGACTACGCGGCGCTCAAGTCGGCGGGCGCCGTGGCCGTCACCGACGACGGCCGGCCCATTCTCAAAGACAGCGTCATGCGCGAGGCGCTGGCCGCGGCCGCGCGCGTGGGTCTTTGCGTCATCCAGCACGCCGAGGACACGCGTCTGACGCAGGGCGCAAGCATGAATCTCGGCCCGGCGTCGTTCCGGCTCGGCCTGCGCGGCATGGCGCCCGAGGCGGAATCGGCCATCGTCGAACGCGACATCCGCCTGGTCGGCGAGCTGCGCGACGCCCGCGCCCACCTCCACGTGGCGCACACCTCAACGGCCGCGGCATTGGCCGCGGTCCGCCAGGCGCGCCGCAACGGACTGCGCGTCACCTGCGAGGTTGCGCCCCACCACTTTTTGCTCACCGAGGAGCATGTCGGCCTTTACAACACCAACGCCAAAATGAATCCGCCCCTGCGTTCGGCCGCCGACCGCGACGCCATGATCGAAGCGCTGCTGGACGGCGTGGTAGACGCCATCGCCACCGACCACGCGCCCCACGCCACGCACGAGAAGGAAGTCGAGTTCGAAAACGCGCCCAACGGCATCACTGGCCTGGAAACGGCGTTGGGCCTGGCCCTGCGCTGGCTGCACCGCGAGTGGAAGATGCCCATGGGCCGCGTGCTGAGCCTGCTGAGCGCGCAGCCGGCGACCCTGCTGGCCTTGAAAGGCCGCGGCACGCTTGCCGTTGGCAGCTTTGCCGATGCAGTCGTCTTCGACCCGAAGGCCGAGTGGATCTATCGCGCTGCCCATACAAAATCGAAGTCCCGCAACACGCCGTTTGACGGATGGGCCATGCAGGGCCGCGTGCGATGGACGATCGCCGAAGGGCGAATCGCCTGCGCCAATCCCGCCTCCTGAACCTGTTGCGCGCTCTTCACGCGGAAGCGCGGTCCGGCGCAGCCGTTTCTGCCTTGCCGGCAGTGCCCACGGCCTGCATCGCCGCATCGAGCGCCGTTTCCCACGCCGCCAGACCTACGCCAAACCGGCCGTGCAGCTTGGCGTTCGATAGAACCGAATTGCGCGGACGCCGCGCCGGTGTGGGATAGCTTTCGGTGGCAATCGGAACCAGTTCGGGCGCCTTGCCGTCGAGCAGCCCGCCCACGCGCGCAAAAATGGCCTGCGCAAAACCGAACCAGGAGGTCGAGCCCGCGCAGGTCATGTGATAAAGCCCGGCCCAATCCTGCGCCGCGCCAAACCGTCCGGCAAGCGCTCCTTCCACAATCGTCCGAGTCGCCGCGGCAAGCTCGGTTGAGGTGGTCGGCGCGCCGAACTGGTCGTTTACCACCGAAAGGCTCTCGCGCTCGCGCGCCAGGCGCAGCATGGTGAACAGAAAGTTGCGCCCATGCGGGCCGTAGACCCAACTGGTGCGAAAAATCAGATAGCGCCCGCCAACTTGTTCGACGGCCCGCTCGCCTTTGAGCTTGCTCGCTCCATACGCGTTCAGCGGATGGGGCCGATCGTCCTCGGTCCACGGCTCCTGCTTGCTGCCGTCAAAAACATAGTCGGTGGAATAGTGGACCAGCAGCGCGTTCAGCCGCAGAGCTTCCTCGGCAAGCACACGCGGGGCCTCGGCGTTGATGACCATCGCCAGGTCCGGCTCCGATTCCGCGCGGTCCACGGCGGTGTAGGCCGCGGCGTTCAAAATCACGTCCGGCTTTTCCCGGCGCACCAACTCGCGGATGCTCTCGGGAACGGCCAGATCCGCCTGCTTGCGATCGACCGCGACAACCCAGCCGAAGTCCGCAAAGCTTTGCCGCAGCTCGCGCCCCACCTGCCCGGCCGCGCCAAGAATAAGAATCAGCAGATTGCCGCTCATCCCAAAAAATCCCTCGCACCGGCGCTGGCCGCAGTCGGCGCCCTTCAGATTCTAATTGGAGAAAATGGCCGCATTTCAGAGCGGTTCCAGAGACGTTATCCCCAACGGTCGTACCCGCGCCCGCTCAAGCCACCGCGGAGGCCGGAATTGTAGGCTCCAGAATGCCGGATTCAAGGGGCTCCAGATCGCTCGCATCCACTTCCACCGCCATGCTCTGCATGATGTGCTCGATGGTGAGGATGACGCGGTAGCGGTTCTTGTACCGCACCACCACGCCCTCCATGCCGGCGAACGCACCGCGGCGGATGCGCGCGCGCTGGCCCACGGTGAGCAGCGGGTGCGGCTCAACGGCGCAAAGATGCAGTCCCTTCCGCAGCGCATCGATGGCTTCGTCCGGCACCGGCACGGGTTCGCGCCCCGTTCCGCCCACCACCGCCAGCGTGCCCGGCACAGCCAGTACCCGCACCCGCTCCGTCCGCTGAATGCGCACAAAAATGTAGCCTGGGAATAAGGGCAGCTCCAGCACTACACGGGAACCATCCCGCCATTTGCTTTCCTTACGATAGAGAGGAAGATAGTACTCGATTTCGCGCTGCCGCAAATGTTGCGCAACGCGCTTCTCGTGCCGCGAATTGGTGTAAACCGCGAACCATCTCGTGGCGCGGCCTGTTTCCGGCGCGTCTTGCCGCGCGGAAGTATGTCCTGAACGAAGACTCCGATGCGCCATGATTCGTACGTCTCTGCTTTCCTCACTAAGCGGGACCTCAATAAGCGGGTGTAGATCGAAGGGTCCCTGGGGCGGGGCGAAAAAACTCATTCAAAAAGAGAAGAGATTGCATGAAGAGAGTAAGCACGTTCACTCATTGGTGGAGCAGCTTCCCCTGTTTACCCTGGGAAACCGTGACCTCAATATAGCAGCGAAGCATGTAGAGCCAAACAAGGATTCAGATCGCAGGCCCATTCCGACCATTACCTGGGGCGATTACCCCAATGCACGGAGTCCATCGAGAGTTCGCGATTGTTCGCTTTCATCCGCCTCTGGCTACCTTCGATGCAAGCAATCGCTTGCGTGGACACACTTTGACCATCCAATCGATTGGCGTCTCCCTGGCGCGAAGCCGGGATTCCCGTACAATCGAAAGAGTGGGGGGGCGCAACCCAGTAAATATGTCGAACAGGGTTTATATGGACGCGAACGCTACCACCCCTCTGCTTCCCGAGGTGATGGAGGCGATGCGTCCCTACTGGATGGACCATTTCGGGAATGCCTCGTCGATCCACATGGACGGCCAGCACGGGCGGCGCGCGGTGGAACAGGCGCGGGAAACGATGGCGCGGTTCTTCCACTGCCAGCCGGCGGAGGTGGTCTTCAACTCCGGCGGCACCGAGGGCGACAACACGGCCATCTTCGGCCTGCTCAGGCCGGATGACCACTTTATTACCACCTCCATAGAACATTCGGCCGTCTTGCAGGCAGCCGAGCGCGTCGCGCAGCGCGGCGTGGAGACGACTTTCGTGGCTCCGGAGCGCAGCGGGCTGATTGACCCGGATACGATTCGGCGCGCAATCCGTCCCGAGACGCGGCTGATCAGCGTAATGCTGGCCAACAACGAGACGGGCGTGATCCAGCCGGTCGAAGAGATCGGCAAGATCGCCGCCGATGCTGGCGTTTTCTTCCACATCGACGCCGTGCAGGGCGCGGGCAAGATTCCCTTCGACGTGAAGCGGTTCGGCTGCCATTTGCTCTCGATCAGCGCGCATAAGATGCACGGACCAAAAGGCGTGGGAGCGATGTATGTGCGCCGCGGCACGCCGGTTGAGTCGCTGCTGGTGGGCGGCAGCCATGAGCGGCGCCGGCGCGCGGGAACGGAGAACGTGCCGGGGATTGTGGGCCTGGGCAAGGCCGCGGAGCTGGCCATGCACAGCCTGGAGGACGGGACGATGGACCGGCTGGCCGCGCTGCGCGACAAGCTCGAAGCGGGGGTTCTGGAGCTTTCCGGCACGGGCGTGAACGG
Source organism: Occallatibacter sp. (assembly GCA_050745765.1). Taxonomy (GTDB): domain Bacteria; phylum Acidobacteriota; class Terriglobia; order Terriglobales; family Acidobacteriaceae; genus Telmatobacter. The sequence continues at coordinate 25,850 of JBOGLX010000209.1, forward strand.
CGGCCCGGATCGTGATTTGCCTGGAGATTTGCCCGTGCCGCGCGCCGCCAACACCGCCAACATCTGGTTCGACCAGGTGGAGGGCGAAGCGCTGGTAATCGCGCTCGACCTGAAGGGCGTTGCCGTGTCGGGCGGGTCGGCGTGCCACTCCGGGGCCACCGAGCCGAGCCACGTACTGATGGCCATGGGCCTGGACAAGAATCGCGCCCGCGCCAGCCTGCGCTTCAGCCTGCTGAAGACCGCGACCGAAGCGGACGTGGATCATGTGCTCCGAGTGGTCCCCGAAGCCGTGGAGCGGTTGAGAGCGCTGTCGCCGGTAGCCGCGGGAACGCTGGGGTAGTTTGCGCGCAGTTCACAGTTCTTAGTTCACAGTTCACAGCGAATGGCTTGCTGCTGTGAACCCCAAAACTGCGAAATGTGAATTGCGAATTGTTTTGAACACCGCTGACGGTGAACAAGAACTGCGAACTGTGAACTAAGAACTGTGAACTGCTTGAACGCCACCATCGCCGTAGCCATGTCCGGAGGAGTCGACTCCTCGACGGTGGCGGCGATCCTCGCCCACGAGGGAACGCCGGTGGTCGGCCTGACGCTTCAGCTCTGGGACCAGACGCGGCTGGCGGGCAAGCACGGCATTCCCGACGCACCGAAAGCGGGCCGCTGCTGCTCTTTGGACGATGTGTACGACGCACGCCGCGTAGCCGAGCATCTGGGCATTCCCTACTACGTGGTCAACCAGGAGGAGCGCTTCGAGCGCGATGTCGTCCGGCCGTTCGTAGGCGAGTATCTTGCCGGCCGCACCCCGATCCCCTGCTCGCTCTGCAACAACCACCTGAAGTTCGACCAGTTGCTCCAGACCGCGCGCTCGATCGGCGCGGAGCGCATCGCCACCGGCCACTACGCGGTCAACGAATTCGACGAGCGCCGCGGCCGCTGGATTCTCAAGCGCCCCGCCGACCTGGCCAAGGACCAGACCTACTTTCTCTTCGGCCTGACGCAGGAGCAGCTCGCGCACACGCTGTTTCCGCTCGGCCGGATGACCAAGCCGGAGGTGCGCGAAGTGGCGCGCCAGCGCGGCCTGCGCCTCGCCGAAAAGCCGGACTCGCAGGAGATTTGCTTCATTCCCGGCGGCGATTACAAGCAGTTCCTCACCGCCTATCTCGAGGAGCAGGGCGAAGCGTTTCCGGAGACGGCGGGTGAGCTGGTGGCCTCGAACGGCGAGGTGATCGGCCACCACGAGGGCATCTCTAACTTCACAGTCGGCCAGCGCAAGGGCTTGGGCAATGGTCTGGGCAAGGGATTGGGCAACGGCTTGGGCAACGGCTTGGGCAAGGGATTGGGCAAGGGCCTGGGCGTGGCGTCGCCGTCGCCGCTTTACGTTTTGCACATCGAACCGGCCAGCCATCGCGTCACCGTGGGCGCAGACGCCGAGCTTGCCACCCGCAACCTGCGCGCGCGGCGTTTGAACTGGATCGGCATTCCCGAGCTCACGCAGCCGATGCGCGTGCGGGCCAAGATCCGGCATCGCCACGAGCCCGCCTGGGCTACGCTCGAGCCGGCCGCCAAGGACGAAGTAACGGCCACGTTCGACGAGCCGCAGCGCGCCGTCACGCCCGGCCAGTCAGCCGTGTTCTACGACGGCGACGAGGTCGTGGGCGGCGGCTGGATCGTTTGAAGTTTGAGAATTAAGCAGGTTGCGGAAAGAAGTCCCCGGAGCCGGGAAACGTGTCAGGGCACGGCTTTAGTCGTGCCGCGAATGTCTCAAAATGAGTGGAGGGCTTCAGCCCCTGCGCGATGGTCTTTTTCGCTTTGGTTAATTTACCAAAAATTGCCTATAGCCCGGCCGGTTTGGGATTCTTCGGATCGAACTTGGCCACATTGACCTTCTTCGCCAGACCCAGCCGCTCCAGCAGCCAGATGCCCCAGAAATTGGGGTCGATCTCCCACCACTTGAGCCCGTGCCGTGCGGAAACCGGGTGCGCATGGTGGTTGTTGTGCCAGCCTTCGCCGCCCGTCAACAGAGCCACCCACCAGCTGTTGCGCGAGTCGTCGTGCGTATCGAAGCGCCGGCTGCCCCACAGGTGCGTGGCCGAGTTCACCAGCCAGGTCGCGTGCAGCCCCAGCGTTACGCGCAGCAGCACGCCCCACAGCACCATGGCCACGCCGTTCACCGGGCCGCCGAAGATCCAGCCGCCCACAAACAGCAGAACGCCGCTCACCACGATCGGCAGCCAGTGGTATTTGCTCATCCACACGTGAAAGCGGTCGCGGCGCAGGTCGGAGACGTAGTGGGCCAGCGCCTCGGTCTGCGCGTGCAGCGACTGGCCAAAGAGCAGCCAGCCCGCGTGCGCCCACCAGCCGCCTTCGCGCGGGGTGTGCGGATCGCCTTCGTGGTCGCTGAGCTGGTGATGGACGCGGTGCGTGGAAACCCAGAAGATCGGCCCCCCCTCCATCGAGAGCGTGGCGCACACCGTCATCAGGTACTCGATCCACTTGGGCACGCGGTAGCCGCGATGGGTCAGCAGCCGGTGATAGCACATGCCGATGCCCACGTTGATGGCCAGCACATAAAGAACGGCCATCACCAGGATCCGCTGCCAGTTGAAGAAGAACAAAGCCGCCAGCGCCCCCGCATGGAAGAAGACGACCATCGAAAGGGTGAACCAGTTGACCCCCTCCGGCAGCGTGGCGGCGCGGCCCATGCGCACCTGCGGCCGCGCCGGCGCGGCGACCGTCCGCACTTCGGCTTCAGCAGCGGACGAGCCGCCGCTTTTGGCCGGGGATGAAGGTTGGATTGCAGTCAATGACATGAAAGCAGGCGTCCTTGGAAGAGTGTCGGCGAACCCACTCCCTCTATCCAGTATAGGAGAGAACTCCGGAAACCGCCGGCGCAATTTGCGCGATCTCAAACCGCGCCCGGTGCAATTCCAATTTGGGCTCTTCTATGCGTTTGCGGGACCGACCAGCGGGATGGGATCGCTGGTGAAGAGCTTTTGGATCTCGCCGCGCAGCACGCGGTAAAGGACAAACTGCCGCTCGGTCTCCCCGCGCAGCTCAAAAAGCAGTTCGCCGCGGTTGTCCGCCATGGCGTCTACCGGGTCGACGAGGATCATGCGCGGGGTGTCTTCGAGGTGCGCCGCGTCGGTGGTGCTGGCCAGCAGCACCGTCAGATCTCCGTAGAGGTCGGGCTGGGCGATCACGGTGATGAACTTCTCGGCTGCGCCTTCGCCCTCTGTGTGCGCCGAAAACACCATGGTGGCCCCGGAGCCGTAGGTCAACTGAAAGACGCGCAACTGCTCGTCGGCCAGCGGGGCCGGCGGCGGAGGCGGTGGCGCGGGCTTCGCCTTTCTATGGGCAGCGGTGCGTTTGCGTGCGGGCGCGGCGGCCGGAGCAGGTGGAATCAGCCCCAGGTCCTTGCGGGCAATCTCTTCGAGAGCCGACTTCATTGCGGCCTCGACGTCCGGACTCGGCCACGAATAATTCCAGAGATGGTCAGGGTGGTTGGTGGCATCGGAGACGGCGATGGTCTGGTTCATGTCCGGCGGCAGGCCAACCAGGTTGTGAACAACGGCGGGTCCGGAGTTATCTTGCCGGCCCCGCAGCAAACGCGGACGCCCGGTATCGCTGATCGCCGCCAGCGGCTGGGCGTACGCTACGTCGTTCTGCGGCGTCTGTTTTGCCGGTTTGGTCTCTTTAGCCGGCTCCGTCAGAACCGGCCGGTCAGGATCGCGCGGAGGAGCGTTGGGGTTGGCCGAGTCATCGTCCGAGGCCCTGTGCAGCGTGGGCTGGCCTGAACCGTTGCTTGTTGAGCCGTTGCTTGTGTCGTTGCCCGTTGAGCCGCCGCTCGAATCGCTGCGGTGGAGCGTGGGCCTGCCGGGGTCCTCGGCGGGCGCCGACGAACCGGAGCCGCCATTGTTCGAAGCCGGCGTCTTGCGATGCAGGACCGGAGGGCCGCTATTGTCGCCGCTGGCGAAGTCCGACGCCGCAAACTCCTTGGGCGGAGCCGGTGGCGTGGGCGTGGGCAGCGCTTTCCAGCTTCCGTAGCCGACCCACGAGCCCTGCTCCAGGGCGGAGTCGGCGATGTCGTAAAGGCCGATGGTCTTGCCGTCCTGCTTCAGCTTGTATTCCACTTCGCCTTCGAGCGAGAGCGGCTCGGGCCGGGCCAAGTAGATGGCGCCATCCTGGAGAGTCTCGCCGTCCCACACTGTAAGGGGGATCAGGCGGCTGGCTTTGGGCTTGCCGGGGTCGCCCACCCACTCGAGCACGGCGACGGAGCGCAGGTCGGGGCCGTTCTGCTGGGAGGTGTTCACCTGTCCGGGGTATTGCGCCTGAGCGGGAACTGCGGCCACGAGCGCCGCAGCGAGCAGAGCGGCCGGGCGGAATTGACCGCCGCGCCGTGACAGCGGGCGCCCTGCTCGGAAATAATCGAATTCGATGGCCATGTTTCGGCCCTCCATCCACCCTGCGAGGATCATCCCCATGGAAATCAACGAGAAAGTCGCCGATTTCACGCTCCAGACCGACGAGGATAAGACCGTCAGCCTCTCGGACTACGCCGGCTCGCCCGTCGTCCTCTTCTTTTACCCCCGCGCCGACACCCCCGGCTGCACCATTGAGGCCTGCGGATTCCGCGACTGGTTCTTCAAGCTCCAGGCGGCCGGGGCCGTGGTGCTCGGCATCTCCCGCGACACGCCCAAAGACCAGGCTAAATTCCGCGCCAAGTTCAGCCTTCCTTACACGCTCCTCTCAGATGTAGACGAGAAAGTGTGCAAACAGTTTGGCGTGCTCAAGGAAAAGAACATGTACGGCAAAAAAGCGATGGGCATCGAGCGGACGACGTTCCTGATCGGGCCGGACCGGACGCTGGTGCGCATCTTTCCCAAGGTTACGCCGGAAGGCCACGCAGAGGAAGTGCTGGCCGCGATCGAAATATGGAAGAGCGTACACAAATAAGAGGCAAACCCGGCGGGACCAGCGGATCGCCTCGTGCGAACGGATCTCCCCGTGCCCCATCCTTTCCGCGTTCTGTGCGGAAAGGGTGGGAAAGCACCATCGCTTCGGAGCGTTTACCCGGCGATTTGCTTCCCCGTGCCTTCTTCGAATCCCCTCCCGAGGAAGTAGCTCCGCGCCTTCTCGGCAAACTGCTCGTCCACCGCACCGAAGCCGGCGTTCTGGCCGGCCGCATCGTCGAAGCCGAGGCCTATCTCGGCCCTCACAACGATCCTCCCGACCCCGCTGCCCACACCTATCGCGGCCCCACGCCTCGAAACCAGGTTATCTTCGGCCCCGCCGGCCACGCCTACGTTTACTCGATTTACGGGCGCTACTTCTGCATGAATATTACGTGCGAAAAGGAGGGGCTGGCCGGGTGCGTGCTGCTGCGCGCGCTTGAACCGGTTGCCGGCGTGGAGCAGATGGCGCGCAATCGCGGTCTCGACGCCGGCGCGGCAGCCCGGATGATCGCCTCCGGTCCCAGCCGGCTCTGCCAGGCTCTCGGCCTGACGCGTACAACCCACAACGGCCTCGATCTGCTCGACCCTGCCTCGCCCTTGCAAGTCCAAAATGACGGGCTGCGGGACGACGGCTACAAGGCGGCGGAAATCCTGGTCACGGCGCGCATCGGCGTCCACGTGGCCGTGGACTGGCCTATGCGTTTTTCTTTTGCGGAGAATAAATGTGTGTCGGGGCCGCGAAGTTTTTCCGGCCGCCGCCTGTTTATCCGATAGAATCGGATGCAACGGCAAAACCATTCCTAATCCCGAGGGATATCCGCTTGAAGATCACTTCTCTTACTCCGCCTGCAGCCGCTCTGGCTCTGCTCACCGCGGCCATCTTCACCGTGACCACTCTCGCCCAGGAGCCGCAAGCGCCGCAGGCGCCGGCCGGCGGCGAGCACCACATGCACACCATGCCCGCGCCCACCAACCTGCAGGTTCTGCCCAAGGACCTGACCGGAGCGCAGGTCCACCACATCATGGACGGGTGGGCGGGAGCGCTGGGCACGCACTGCAGCACCTGCCACGCACCCGATCCCAACGCGCCTGCGATGTCCAACGGCCATCAACGGCTCGATTACGCGCTCGACATCAAGCCGGACAAAAAGACGGCGCGGCTCATGTACACGATGGTTCAGGACATCAACGGGAACTATCTGAGCAAAATCGACAACGCCGGTGTCGCAGTGAGCTGCGGAACCTGCCATCGCGGCCACCTGTCGCCCCCGCCGTTCGTGCCCGTGGAAGACCACGGACCGCCTCCGGTCGGCGCGCCCCCCGCTACGCCGCCGGGACTCTAGGCCAATTTCAGAGGACCTGTAACCAACTGTCGTGGCCTCCCACCCATGCGACAGAAAAAAGTCGCATGGATGGGGCACATGGCAATAGAGCCGCTCGCGGCAGTTGGTTCCGCGCGCAATCGCCGTTACGGCTTCCAGACAAACGTGGCCACCGTCCCTGCCGGGAGGATGGTCCCCAGAGTCTTGCGGTGAAAGCGGATGCGAAAGACCTGGCTTTCGTTTCCCGCGTTCACCGTGTAAAGCACGATGGTTCCGTCGGGGTTGCGGAAGGCCACATCTTTCAAATCCGTTCCTTCGGGCTCGGTGGAAGCGATGCGCACCGCGCCGGGCTCGACAAACTTGCTGGCCTGGCCTAGCACGTAGTAATCTGGCTCCGGCGTCACTCGGGGGTATTCGGGGTCGCTCACATCCAGCATGACCACCCCGCGGCATTGCCCGCATCCGCCCACATGCGGCCCGTAATCCTGGTCGGTGGCGATGGTCCACAGCACGTAGCTCCGCGCCCAGTTGCGCATGGATTCGACCAGCTCCGCCGCTTCCTGCGGCACCACCTTGCCGCTCTCCTGCCACGTTCCCCCGCCGGCCTCGGTTACCCACTCGCCCAGCTTAGGAAACTTGTCGTGCAGCTCGGTCATCGCCTCGGGGTTGCCAGCGTAGTGGTGCCAGGCGACGCCCGCCGCATAAGCGCGCGCCTTGGGATCGCTCAAAACGGTTTCGGGATACTCCGGATGGCTCCAGTTGTGGTCGTAAACCAGCACCTTTGCGGTCAAGTGCGCGGCTTCGAGCGCAGGCCCCAGCGCGGTGGCCAGAAACTGCGCCTCCTGCTCGGCCGGCATCCTCATGCCGGGGTAGTCGGGCGGCGCGTAGAGCGGTTCGTTCTGCATACTCAGCGCGTACACCGGCACGCCTGCCGCCTGGTAGCCCTCGATCGTCTTCACCAGGTAATTTGCGTAGGCTTGGTAGAACTCCTGGCGCAGGGTCGAGGCTTGCTTAGTGGCTGGATCGAGGCCGAGCATGGAGCCGGAGCTCTTCATCCATCCCGGCGGACTCCACGGCGAAAGCATGACCTTTATGTCGGGATCGATGGCCAGCGCCTTCTCGAGCAGCGGCAGGATGTACTCCCGGTCGTGCGCCAGCGAGAAATGTTGCAGGCCGGCATCGGCCGCTCCGGCAGGCGTGGTGCAGGCTTCGGCGCTCTGCACGCAAAGATCGTCGTAGGAATAAAAATGCACCGAGAGATCGGAGGCTCCGATGGGCTGGCGCAGAAAGCTCAGCCCAATGCCGTCTTTGCGGCTGAAGAGCATCCTGAAGGTAGAGTCGGTCACGTCCGCAGGGAGTTTTTTGGCGAATAGCCACGCGGCCGAGTCCGTGAGCGAGGCGCCGAAGCCGTCGATCGGCTGAAACCTTTCCGCATCGTTGACGGTGATGACAGCAGTGGCCCCGCCGCGCGAGTGGCGCGAGCTGAATTTCATCTTGGCGATCTGTTTCAGTGCTTCAAGCAGATCCGGGGTGGTCTGGTAAGCGTAAACGGACTGTGCAGCAACGGGGACGGACGAAAAAAGAAACAAGGCAAGAGAGAGGATCGAAAAATTCAGCCGGAACATGAGTGCTCCTCGCAAAGAAATGGGGCCCTTGAATTGCTTTGCGCACGTGAATTGCTTTGCATACGAAATGTGCGGGAACGCCGGCGCGAGGCGTCATGCGCGGCCCCCGTCGCGTGAAAACTCTCCGCTCTTGCCTCCTGTTTTCCGTTCCAGTTGCAAGTCGCGGATGACGATCGCCTTGTCCAGCGCCTTGGTCATGTCGTAAACGGTAAGCGCGGCCACGGCCGCTGCCGTAAGCGCCTCCATCTCTACGCCGGTCGGCCCGGTGGTTGCCGCGCTTGCTTCGATCCGAACCCCTCCGGCAACAATCTCCGCGCGCACTTCCACATGCGTCAGCGCCAGCGGGTGGCACATGGGGATCAGCTCGGCGGTGCGTTTTGCGGCCTGGATGCCGGCAATCCGCGCCACCTCGAGCGGGTCGCCTTTGGGGTTGGCGGGCAGCGCCGCCAGCACCGCGTCGGAAAGCTCGACGAAGGCCGACGCGGTCGCGGTGCGCCGCGTGGCCGGCTTGGCGCTTACGTCCACCATCGCCGCCTGTCCCGCCGCGTCAAAGTGCGAGAGCTTCCCGGATTCGCTCATAACCGCTCCTCAGACCAGCAAAATCCGGACAACCGCGCCCGGCTCAAGACGTTCGTGACCACCTTCGGGCACAACCAGAAAACAGTTCGCGCGAGCCAGCGCCGCCAGGTCGCCAGACCCCTGCCACGCAACCAGCGCCACCTCCGGCAGTCCGCCGCCCGACAGAGAAAAATTGCACAAGGCCGGCAAAAACCGCGTAAGCCCCGGCCTGGCGTGCTTATCCGGTTCCGATCCCAGCCGCGCCAGCGCAAACCGCGGCCCCGTGTCGATCCGCCCTGCCAGCGCCCCCACCACCGGCGCCCCAAACAGCAGAAACGTAACCGCCGAAGACACCGGATTCCCCGGCAGCCCGAAGAAGCACTTCGTGCCGTTTTCCTTTTGGACGGAGCTTGCCGATTTGCCGGCAAACTCGCCGAAGACTATCGGCTTGCCCGGCTGAATGCGCGCGCCGGTGAAGTGAAAGCGGCCTCCTGCGCGCGTGAGGGCAGGTTCCACAAGGTCGAATTTGCCCGCCGATACGCCTCCGGTAATCAACAGAACATCGGCCTCCGCGGCTGGCTCCAGCACGGCATCGAGCGCGGCATCGAGAGCTTCGGCGGTGTCCGCGGCGATGGGCAAAATCCACGGCTCGCCGCCGGCCTGGGCCACCATCGCGGCCAGCATGGGCGCGCTGGAGTTGCGAATCTGCCCCGGACTGGGCACGGCGTCAATGGCCACCAGTTCGTCCCCGGTCGAGAGGATGGCCACGCGCGGCCGCGCGAAGACTTCCAGGCCGGTCTCGCCGCAGGATGCGGCCAGCCCAATCTGCGCATAGCCCAGCAGCGTCCCAACCAGCAGCAGCTCATCCCCCGCCCGCGCCTGCGCGCCCTTTGCCACGATGTTTTCACCCGGCGACAGCTTGTGCGGCCCCAGAAGCGCGACTTTGCCGCCGACGGCCTCCACGTGCTCGATCATCATTACCGCATCCGCGCCCTCGGGAACCGGCGAGCCGGTCATGATCTCCCACGCCGCGCCGGCAGGCAGCGCACCGGGCGGAGGGTCGCCGGCGCGGCTTGAGCCGGCGACGGGCAGCGGCGCACGCTTCATTGCCTCGCTTGCCCGGCACGCGAACCCGTCCCGCGTCGAGCGCGGAAACGCCGGTTGGTCGCTGTCGGTGTGGAGAGGCCGCGCCAGTACGCGGCCCGCGGCGGAGGCCAGCTCGACGCGCTCCGTTGAAGGCCGCTTCCGGCGCAACTCCGCAGCGAATCGGGCAACCAGCGCGGCGGCTTCGTCGTAGCTGGGCAGCGCGGAACTCATAGACAAGATTGTAGAAGGTCTCACAGCCTATTTCCCGGCCGGCTTCCATCCCATGAAACGCGAAAGGCGCCCGCGAACGGACGCCTTTCAAGCCGCAAACCGGACACCCGCCTCAGTGCCTGCCGGCCCTGTAGTTCGACGAAACCTTCTCGCCCGCCTGCTGCAGAATGCCCGCCACTTCGGCCGCAAAAGGCCCGGTGGGATCGAGCTGCAGGTACTTCTGGTAGGCCGCCGTGCAGTCCGGAGGAAGCACGATGCGCTTGGTCTTGGGATCGATGGTGGCGTTCTCGATCAGTCCCTGGCCCTTGATGTAGTAGAGGATCGCCATGGTGGGATCGGCCTTGATCGCCTCGTCGGCCGCCGCTACTTGGGCCGCGGTGTTGTGCTCCTGGAAGAAGATCACCGCCTCGTTCCTCAGGTAGAACGAAGCGCGAGTCGGATCGTCCTTGACCGCCGCGTCGAACGCCGCATTGGCCTCGGGAACCTTGGCCGTGCGCGCGTAGCACTCGCCCAGCCCCGATTCAGCGGTGCCCAGAATGCTGGGCGCCGGCTTCTTCTCGGCCTGTTCCAGGCTCAGAGCCTTCTGGTAATTGACGATGGCCTGATCGTACTGCTTGAGTCCGCGCTGCCCCGTCGCCAATTCGGTCCACAGGATCGCCTGGTCCGGTTTGACGGCCGTGTCCTTGGTCATCAGGCTGACCACGTCGGTGTACTTCGCCGTGGCGATCTCACCGGCTTTGGCGTCAACGGCGGCCGGCGTTGCCCCGGCGCCCAGTTGCTGGGCGGCCGCGGTGCGCGCCGCATCCGCGTCCTTGATGTCCTGGTTCACCGTGCCCAGATCGGCGTTGAGGTTCTTGATGACCTTGTTGGCCTCCAATGCCGAGGAATTCTGCTTCTTGAGCGCCTCAAGCTGCTTCTGCTCCTCCGGCGACATCTTCTTTATGTACTCTTCCCGCGACATATCGATGTCGGCGGTCGTATCCTGGCCGGCAATGATCTTGATGTTGGTAAGGTCGTCGACCATCTTGCCCGGGGGCGTGTCTTTCTCGCGGTAAACCACCATGTAGGTCCCCGGCGGCGCCTGGCCGGTGTACTGGCCGTTGTCGTTAACCGGGAACGTGTACTTGAGGGTCGCGCCGCCGTCGGTCGAGAGGCCGATCTCTCCGCCCGGCTGCGGCTGGCCCGTGGGGTTGGTTATCTGGCCATGGATCTGGCCCATTGCCGCTGCCGGGGCCGCCGTTTGCTGCCGCGCGAATGCCGGCATCGCGGCGAATGCCAGCAGGCCCGCCGCGGCCGGCAGGCTCAGCCAAAGTGAAAGGTTGCGTTTCATCTTCTTCTCCTTGGGAGCGGCGCTCGCCATGGTGGCTGCGTGCTCGCGAAAAATTGAAATCAGCCCTGAAGGCTGCGCGGCCCAACAGACGGTCGCGCCAAAGCCCCGTTACTTAGCAGACTCAAGTTAAATCTAACCTACCGCCCCGCACAAGGGGCAGCAGCCCCGCAAGGCCGACAGCCGACGCGGTCTCTACCACACGCTAAGGCGGTTCCACACTTGCCGTAACTAAAGCTCCGTGCCCCATCCATGCGATTTTTTCTGTCGCATGGGTGGGATGCCGCGACTGGTGGGTATAACATCTCTGCCACACACTAGAATAAACGCATGGCGACGACCATCCGTACCGCCACCGAGGCGGATATTCCGCAAATTCTCGCTTTTATCCGCGCCCTGGCCGCCTATGAGCGCGCCCCCGATGCCGTCACGGCCACCGAAGAGGACCTGGCCCGACACGGCTTTGGCCCTGACCCGTACTACCGGTGCATCATCGCCGACCACGACGGCCGCCCCGCCGGCTTCGCCTTCTTCTTCTTCGATTACTCCACCTGGCTCGGCCGCCCAGGCATCTATCTCGAAGACATTTTTGTCTACCCCGAGCTGCGCGGCCGCGGCATCGGCAAGGCGCTGCTGCGGCGCGTGGCCGCCATCGCTGTCGAAAAAGGCTGTGCGCGGCTCAAGTGGGAGGTCCTGGACTGGAACACGCCGGCCATCGACTTCTACCGCGCCATGGGCAGCGAGTTCATGGACGAGTGGCGAACCGTCCGCATCTCTGGCGAAGCGCTCGCGCAATTGGCCCGTCCAGCCGATGGCCTCGGCGCAACGGCACCGCAAGCGCCCGTTGCGGAGCCAGCCCGATGAAGCTGCGCGTCATCGGCGGCGGCCTCGCCGGCCCTGAAGCCGCGCTCACCGCCGCGCGCCTCGGCTGCCAGGTCGACCTTTACGAGATGCGCGCCCTCATCGGCGGCAAGCCGCGCCTCACCCCCGCTCACCAGACCACCGACTTCGGCGAGCTCGTCTGCTCCAACTCCCTCAAGAGCGAGTCGCCCAACACCGCTCCCTGGCTGCTCAAGCAGGAGATGCGCCGCGGCGGCTCCGCCCTTTTGCGCATCGCCGGCGAAACGGCCGTCCCCGCAGGCCACGCCCTGGCCGTCGATCGCGTCGAATTCTCCCGCCGCATCTCCCAGGCCATTGCCGCCGAGCGCGGCATCCGCGTCCTGCGCGAAGAAGTAGTCGAGCTCAATCCGCCCGGCGCAGAAAGCTACGCCGCCACAATCGTCGCCACCGGCCCATTGACTTCCGACGCCCTCAGCCGCGAAATTGAGCGCCTCACCGGCTCCGGCCGTCTCGCCTTTTACGATTCCATCTCCCCCATCGTCGATGCCGACTCCATCGACATGAGCCGCGTCTACTTTGCCGCCCGCTGGGACAAGGGCACGGCCGACTACATCAACTGCCCCATGGACCGCGCCGAGTACGACCGCTTTCTCGACGCGCTGATCGCCGCCGAACCGGCGGAAAGCAAGGAATGGGAGAAGCTCGATTATTTTGAAAGCTGCCTGCCCATCGAGATCCTGGCCGCGCGCGGCCGCGACACTCTCCGCTTCGGCCCCATGAAGCCGGTCGGCCTGCGCGATCCACGCACCGGCAAAACTCCCTGGGCCGTGGTGCAACTGCGCAAGGAAAACCTGCGCTCCGACAGCTACAACCTCGTCGGCTTCCAAAATCACTTGAAATTCGGCGAACAGGCCCGCGTCCTCCGCTTAATCCCCGGCCTTGAAAACGCTCGCTTCCTCCGCTACGGCCAGATTCACCGCAACACCTACATCTGCGCCCCGCTGCTGCTCGACGAATCCCTGCGCCTCAAGCGCGGTTTGGGAACGGACCCCGCATCAGGACACGGCCTTACAGGCTGCGGAGAAATTCCTTCGCCTAAAAGTCCTGTGTCAGGACAGGACTTCACAGCTTGCGGAAAAACTCAAAGCGAGCAGGGGTTTGTGTCAGGGCACGACTTCAGTCGTGCCGCAACGGACGCAAAAACGACGTGGGCTTCAGCCCCTGAGGGAAACAGTTCAGACCGGCACCCAATCCTCTTCGCCGGCCAGATCTCCGGCGTCGAGGGCTACACCGAATCGATAGCCACGGGAATGCTTGCGGGCATCTACGCGGCATCGATCCTGCGCGGCGAAGAGCCGGTTCCCGCGCCGCGCTCGACGGCTCTGGGCTCGCTGGTCCACTACATCGTCCACGCCGACCCCAAAAACTTCCAGCCCGCCAACATCACCTTCGATCTGCTCCAGCCGCTCGACGAAGAGACGCGCAAAAAAATCCGCGACAAAAAAGAGCGCCATCGCATCCAGTGCGAGCGCGCGTTGGCGGCGTTCGATGCGTGGTGGGCTGAATTTCAAAGCTCAGTCGCAATGCGTCAAAGGCCTACCGAGCGAGCAAGTCCGCTGATGTCCAGCGCGCGATTCACGCCACGTTAGAAAGTCCTTTTTGCGCCACAAGCGATAGTAGTTTGAGCGAAGCGCCCTGCGGCCGTTTTTCTCCGCGTTCCCACTGGCTCACTAATCCCGTCGTCACGTTCAGGTAGCGTGCAAAGACAGCCTGGCTTGCGCCCTCGCGCAAACGCAGCTCGCGAATCTCCTCCGGGGCCAAGGGACGAATCGGCGTCAGGCACATCGCATCGAACTCGCGCATCGTGCGCTTGTCCATCAACCCGGCAGAGTGCAGGCCTTCCGCAGTCTCATGGATCGAAGCCATCAGATTGCTACGATACCGTTTCGCTTTCGCCATTGCATTGCACCTCCATGAGCGTTCCCGAAGCTACTGCCTCTCGAAACTCGTTGTCGCGATAAGCAAACATCTCCGTGGCCAGTCTCTTCAGCGCAGCCAGTTCATCGGAGCCGATGTTCTCCATTTCGTTTTTGGCAAAACCATGCACAAAGATCGCCAACTCCCTCAACCGGAAAACAATCAGTGTCCTAAAACCGCCTGACTTGCCGGAACCTCGTCGCGCGATGCGCTGTTTGATTATGCCCCGCCGAGGTCTGCGCCAATTAAGCCTCGATTGGCTTCCCGGATGGCCGCGCAGAGATCCAAGTCCTGGATTTCATTCTTCCGTGCGAAGCGTGCGAATGGCCTGTTTTTGAGGACGCGCATTCGCTTTAGGTTATTTTCGCTCACCGAAGGAAGTATAGCACTAAGTGTTATACACGCAAATCCTGCTAGAAAGAACCTAGTGACCTGTCCTGCGTAAAAGTTGACAATCATGGTCTGTAACAGGGCATGACTTTAGTCGTGCCGCAAAGCTGCAAAATGAGCGCGGGCTTTAGCCTCTGGGGACGACTCTTCCGGCGCAACGTTGTAAAGAATTACCTGAGACGCCACACTAGCCTTACATTGATCGTTCGCTTCCCACCCTGGCCGCAAAACCAAAAACGCGGCGAGGGTGGGGCACCCGTTTCATCCATCCGCAAGTCGGAAACGCCGGCCGCAAGTCGGAAACGCCGGCCGGGGACTGCACAAGGCTCTGGCCGAACGGAGTTTTTCCGCAGCCTGTGAAGTCGTGCCCTGCTACAACCCCCGCGTTTCCGCGGCCCGGAGAGCCGGCCCGCTTCATTTAGGAGAGTTTTTAGATAGGTTCTTAAAAGTTCGTCGCCTGGGCGGAATCGATAAGTTGCCCGCCGAAGCGGGGAAGCCGGTACAATCAAACCGTATGCGAGGGTGGTCAATCCCGCTGGGCCGCTGGATGGGCGTGGAGTTGCGCGTCCACGTGTTTTTCCCGCTGCTGGCTTTTGTGTTTCTGGCCATTGGCGGACCCAACCGGCTGGGGCAGGGGCTGGCGCTGTTCCTGATGCTGGTGGCCGCGGTGGTGGTGCGGGAGACGGCGCGGCTGCTGGTGGCGGCGTGGCTTGGACTGCGGTTGAGAGCCGTGCTGCTGCTGCCCATCGGAGGACTGTTCGCCTACGCCAATCCGGAGAGCCAGGAAAACGCGAACCGGGGTGCGGGGCAGTACATGCTGGCCTTCGCGGGACCGGTGGCCAACTGGTTGACGGGGCTGGCGCTGGCCGCGGGCATTCTGGGCGCGAGCGCGAGCGTGCCGCTTTTCAGCCAGCCGTTCATCACCGCCGGGGACATGGTGCGCAGCATGGTCTGGATGCAGGTGTTTCTGGGCGCGCTGCACCTGCTGCCGGCTTATCCGCTGGACTGCGGACGCCTGGTGAGGACCAACTTTGCGCGCAAGCACGGCTACGCGTCGGCGGCGAGGGCCGCGGCCGGGCTGGGACAGGCGCTGGCGCTGGCCTGCATTCTGGCGGGCATGTTTGTGCACGACTACTGGCTGGCCATCGCCGGGTTATTCATCATGATCGGGGCGCAGATCGAGGACCAGGGGGTCTTTTTCCAGTCGGTGGTGGACACGGTGCGGATGCGCGAGGTGATGCTGACGGACTTTGCAACCCTTTCACCTTCCGACACGCTGGCCGATGCGCTGGTCAGGTGCGTTCACTCGCTGCAGGAAGACTTTCCGGTAGTACGCGGCCCGCAACTGGTCGGCATCGTGAGCCGGCAGCGGATTGTGGACGCGCTGCGCAACGACGGCAACGGGTATGTGCAGTCGGTGATGTCGCGGGCGTTCCAGGTGGCGCGGCCGGAGGACACGCTGGGCACGACCATCCGGCGGCTGAGCGCGGGACGAGGCCTGGCGCTGATTCCGGTGACCGAGAGCGGGCGCGTGGTAGGCATCGTGAGCGTGCAGAACCTGATGAGCTCGATGGCCCTGTTGGCCGAACAGCGGCGGCTGGAACGGCAGGAAGCGCGGGACTGACCACACGCCCATTACACACCCATGACACACTCATGTCCGGCGAAGAAGACAGAACGCTCGCGCAACCGGCAAACCTGGCGCGGCAGGAGCCGCTGGCGCCGGGGCTCTACCTGGTGGCGACGCCGATCGGGAACCTGGGCGATATAACGCTGCGGGCGCTGGACGTGCTCAGAGGCGTGGACCGCATCGCTTGCGAAGACACGCGGCAGACACAAAAGCTGCTGAATCATTTTCAAATTCGAACGCCCACGGTGAGCTGCCACGAGCACAACGAGCGCACCTGCGCGGCCGGCCTGGTGGAGGCGATGAAGGCCGGCGCGCGCGTCGCTCTGGTGACCGACGCAGGGACGCCGGCGATCAGCGATCCGGGCGGTCTGGTGGTGCGGGAGGCGATTGCCGCCGGCGTGCCGGTGACGCCGATTCCGGGGGCGAATGCGGCGGTGAGCGCGCTGGCGGCTTCGGGATTGCCGGCGGCGGAGTTTCGATTCATCGGATTCTTGCCGGAGCGGGCGGGTGCGCGGCGGACGCGCCTGGAAGAGCTGGCGGCCGGGGGAGACCGCGAAGTGACGCTGATTTTTTACGAGGCGCCGCACCGGATTCTGGAAACGCTGGCCGATCTGGAAGCGGTTTGGGGGCCGGGGCTGCGCGTGGTTGTGGCGCGGGAGCTGACCAAGATTCACGAGGAGTTTGTGCGCGGGACGGCGGCCGAGGTGAGGCGGGAACTTGCTGGGCGGGACCGGGTGCGCGGAGAGATTGTGCTTCTGGTCGAGGCGCGGCCGAAGAGCGAAGGCGCCGCCGGCGGCGAGGGCCGCGGAATTGGAGAGCGGCTGGCGCGCGCGCAAACGGTGAGCGGACTGGATGAAAAGGAAGCGCTGAAGCGGCTGGCGCGGGAGATGGGACAGCCGAAGAGCGAACTTTATCGCGAGCTGCAGCGGGAGCGGGCGCGGCGGCGGTGAGGGTTGGACGTTCGAACGGGGAAGTCTCTGGGCTATTCCTGCGGCGCATCTTGCTTGGCGCGCATTTCGCCGATCTCTTCGATGAGCTGCAGGACTTCGCGCCGTTTTCGTTCGCTCAAGTCGAGGAAGCGTATGCCCACCTGGCGCCGGTCGTGGATGGCCTGGACTACGCCGCTGAGGCGGAAGGGCAGGCCTTCGAGATGGAACTCGGTTTCGACACGTGTGTAGATTCCAACGGGAAAGCGCTCCTGGGTGAAGATACGGCAGCCGTTCAGGCTGAGGTCGAGGATCCGGCCTTCGATTCTAGACCCGCTTCTGACCAGCAGGATTGCGGCCGAGGTGTCCACCTCATAGCGGGCGCTAGCGCGGCGATCGCGATTGCTGGGCGGCGCCGCGGCCGGCCGGGGCGGTTCGGAATCGGGCGTGGTCTCTTGCACGGGTGGGGCGACTAGCGCGAGGGCTGCCCGCTGGGACGCGCCGGCCTTGTCGCGTGCGGTGTTGTCGCGAGCAGCCTGTTCGCGGGCGGCTTTTTCGGCGGCTTCACCGTCGGCCTCAAGTCTTTCCTTTGCTTCTTTGGCAGCTTTGGCGGCTGCGGCGGCTTCGACCTCGGCAATCACCTCGGCCAACTCGCCCTTGCGCCGCGCGGGCACGTCCACAAAGCGGATTCCGGCTTGCTGGCGGCCATCGCTCCACTGCGCGACGCCGCAGAAGCGAAAGGCGACTCCATTGACTTTGAAGGAGACTTCAACGCGGGATTTGAGACTGGCTGGAAAGCGGCCCGTGGCGCGGACGCGGCAGCCTTCAAGGCTGAGATCGAGGACGCGGCATTCGAGAGGCTTGCCGTGGCTGACGAACAGGACCACGGAATCTTCGTCGACGGCAACGCGTGGGTGCGCACGGCGGTTTGCCGGATCAGCCGCGGAGTTCTCCGCCCGTTTTTCAACTTCCATGGTGCGCTCCGGCGCAGGTCTGCGGGCGCCCAATGAGCGAAGATCAGTGCCCGTTGGCCAGCTCCCACGGCTGCGGCGGCTCCGGCTGCGGCTGCTCGCGTCCCTGGAGCCGGTCGTACAGATACAAATCGCTGACCGTTCCCAGCGCCTCGTTGTACAGGCTGATTTCGCCGGTGAGCTGCCTCAGCTCTTCACTGAATGCATGGATGGCATGCAATTGCGTTGCCGTGGCGGGAAGCTCGTATTGGGAACTTTTAATAAACTTCTGGTAGCCGCGGTCGACGAGGCGGGCGATTTCGCCGCGGACGAGAATGCCGGGCGGAACGGCAAAGGCGGGAGGCGCAGCCTTGCCGGCGCCGGGAACCAGCACCGCACCCACGCCGTGCCCCTCGACGTGTTTGGACACGAAGGTGCCGCCGCCGGCGCCTTTATAGGTCTCGACAGCAAAGGAGTGAGAGCGCAGCGGCTCGATCGACTCATCGAAGGTGGGACGGCGGGATTTGCGGGCCATGGCGGGCTTCCATTCTCAAGAAAATCGGGGGCAGCCGAAGATCGGGGGCGGCCCAAGATCGGGAGCAGTATAGAACGGTTGCTCCGATTGCTTCGCTCCATTCCAATCTCGCACATTGGAGGCGGCCGGGGCAATGCGAGCGTCGGCGGATTGGGGAGGGATCATGGGCGTTCTGCGGCTTTCGCGCTCGGTTTACGAGGCCTTGCGCATTCATGGCGAGGAGACGTACCCGTACGAGTGCTGCGGGGTTCTGCTGGGGCGCTCGACCGGCGGCGGCTGGAGCGTTGAGGCGGCGGCGCGGGCGGGGAATGCCCGCTCGGATTCGGCGCGGAACCGGTACGAGATCGCTGCGGCTGAACTGGTGCGGATAGAGCGGGGCGCACGCGAGCAGGGGCTGGAGATCGCGGGGTTCTATCACTCGCATCCCGACCATCCCCCGGAGTGGTCGGAGACGGATCTGGCGGAGGCGCACTGGGTGGGGTGCGTGTATGTAATTACGGAAGTGAAGCGCGGACTGGCGGCGGCGACGCATTCGTTTTTGCTGGCGGGGACAACGGAAGAAGACAAGCGTTTCGAGCCTGAGACGATCGAGCTTGTGTGAGCTGAGGCACAGATGGCGATCGCATCGGGCTCTACCTCTTTGACTTTTGCGCACGTCTATCTATGCGGAACGTTGAATCTTCAGATCTCGGGGAAACAGTTCGCCAATCGGCTTAACCAGAGCGTTTTGAGGAGAGGATCGTGCGGAGCAAAATGCGGACGGGAATCTTTCTGATCGGCCTGGCTTCAGCGGCAGGCCTGGCGGCGCGGGCGCAGACGAGCGTAGCGCTGAGCGTCTACGGGGCATTCAATGGAGCGACGTCCGGCAACGGCGTTGCGGAGAGCCCGTCGAATGCGGCGGGCGGGATCGTCGAGCTGCGGCACATCTCCAACCCCTTTGTCGGATACGAAGCCTCGTACTCATTCAACCGCGCCAACCAGGCATATACGGGCCCTCCTTCGACGCCTCTTCCATGCGCTGTGGACAGCTGCCCCGTATTGACGGGGTCGGTGCCGGCGAATGCGCATGAGTTCACAGGCGACTGGGTGGTTTCGCTCCGGGTGACCAATGTGAGGCCGTTCGCACTGGCGGGCGGGGGTGTGATTGTGGACGCGCCCACCACTGGCGCCGTTCCTGTCGCCTCGTGCAGCCCGATCACCGCGCTCTGCGTGTCTTCGAGCGCCTCCACGAGCACGTCTGCCAAGGCGGTCTTTGTGTATGGGGCCGGGCTGGACTGGGGACTGCTTCCGCATCTGGGGCTGCGGTTGCAGTACCGCGGAAACCTCTACAAAGCACCGGAACTCACGAGCGCGTTCAGTTCGACCAACGCGTTTACCCACACGGCGGAGCCGATGCTTGGCGCTTATTTTCGCTTTTGACCGGGCTTTCAGAAGTGGCGCAGGTTCTGGCCGGCGTTGAGCAAGCGCCGCTACACCAGTTCGAGCGCGGCCGTGCCCTTGCGCGGGGGCATAAAGCGGTTGGCGCGGAAGACGATGGAAAGCGGCTCGCGGCTGAGGATTTTGCGGATCTGGCCGCGGGCGTGGTCGGCCCAGAGGCCGCGGTTGTCGATTTTGATGTAGGAATGCCAGTGCTTGAGCGCGCAACGCGGCCGGCCCACGCGCTCGTAGGCCAGGGCGAGGTTGTAGTGGGCGTCGGCGTAGAGAGGCGAAATCTCGACGGCCTTGCAGTAGGCGGCGATGGATTCGTCGAGGCGCTCGAGCTCGTCGAGCACGTTGCCGAGATCGAAGTAGGCGAGGATGTAGGCGGGGTCGGCCTCGGTGGCGCGGCGGTAGAGGCTCTCGGCGCGGATAAAGTCGCGGAGGTGAAACTGCAAGGTGCCCAGATTGATATAGGCAGCGGCGTACTGGGGATCGAGGGCCAGGATCTCTTCGTAAAGGGCGATGGCGCGCGGCTTCTCGCCGGCTTCCTCGGCCTGGACGGCGGCGCAGAATTTGTCCTGGATGGTGCGCTGGCGGCCGGCGGCATCGGGACGGCGCAGGAGCGCCGGTTCGCGGGCGGCCGTCAGGTGGACGCCGGCTTCTTCCGCGCGGGCGGCGCGGTCGAAGTCAAACAGCAACTGGCGGCGGATGGGGTCCACCATGGCGCCGCGATGGCGGAAGGCGATGCGCGTGCCGGTGCAGACCACGCATGCCTCGAGCAGCGGGTTGGCCATGCCGGCCACCGCCTTCATGGCCAGAATGGAATGGCGGATGGACGCCGCCGAGACGCATTCTTTGCGCAGGGTGCGCAGCGTGCGCAACTGTCCGAGGTCCTGAAAGCTGTAAGTCTGCCGCGGTGCAATAAGCTCGGCTCGCTCCCACGCCTGCAACTGGCGGGCACTGATCTCGAAGATACGCAATACGTCCTGACGGCTATAGCTGGCCACTCTTGAATGCTCCCACTTTAGGTTAGGCCCGGCGCTGGAGCTTGACTTCGACATTCACGGAGGAACCGCTCTTTCAACAATTATGCCAAGTGTATGCGTGGATAAGGGGCAGGGATCTGCCGCCGCAACAAAAAAATACGTGGATAAAAGGTGTCTGTTTTGATTCCTGTGCCGGCGGCGGCCGTTGCGGGAGCCAACGCAAAAGCGGCCTCATGCGGAAGCAAGCCGATGCGGCCATGAAAGGATTTGAGGGGAGAGAACGCTGGAGCCGACGGTCAGACTTGAACTGACGACCTGCTGATTACGAATCAGCTGCTCTACCAACTGAGCTACGTCGGCCCGCACTTTAAAATTGTACTTAAAATTGTATCGTCACGCCGGAGGAAGGTAAAGTTGACGAATAGCCTTTCCGCGCGGCGCGGCTTGACGGATAAACGATGACCATTCTGGGCCAGACACTTCAACTCGGATTTAGGATCGCGTTCGTGTGGGCCGCGGGTTTTCTGATTGCGGTCGCGGTGCGCGCGGCGTTGCCCGACCAGATCGGCTTCACCTTTGGCGGCGCAAAGGCTCTTTTCATCCCTTACAGCCGCGTGGGGTTCTGGACCTGCATTCTCGCGGCGCTCACGGTAACGGGGATGGTGGTGATTCGCGCCATGCTCATCGACGTCCGCCTGGGCTCGGCGCGATAGGAGTTGCTCTTCATGCACATTGATCCGATCGAAGACTGGCGCCGGCTCACCCAACACTACGGGGCCATGCTCGACGAAGAACTGCGCAATCTCGCGGCCGATTTCGGCGATTTGACACTGACGGCGCAGCAGGCGCTGCGCGACGAGATGCGCAAGCGGGGACTGGGCGATCCGCAGTCGCCGGCTGCGGCCGCGCGGACTGAAGATGGCCATGCGGCGCTGCGCTGGGGCCCGGCGCCAGCCGCATCCGGTGAGCGGAGCCCGGCTGACCAAGAAGACAACGGAGCTGCGGACGAGTACACCTGGAAGACGCTCTTGTGCGAGTGCGAGACCGGCGAACAAGCGCTGCAGATCTCGGAGATGCTGCGGCGGGCGGGAATCGAAAGCTGGGTGGATGCGCGGAGTTCGTTTCTTCCCGATCCGACCTTGGCTTCGCTGAATCCGCAGGTGCTGGTGGCCGCCGACGAGTTCGACCGGGCGCGAGAGATCGCGGCGCAGCCGATTCCGCAGGAGATTGTGGAACTATCGAAGATAAAGCCGGAGGACTACGAGCCGCCGGTTTGCCCCGGCTGCGGGACAGCCGATCCGGTGCTTGAAGGGGTCGATCCGGTGAACGCCTGGCACTGCGAGAGCTGCGGCCGGGAGTGGAGCGAGGCGGGCGAGACCGGGTAGGACGAAAGGCGGCGTCTTGAGGCGGAAATGGGCGGCAAATACGGAAAGAGCCGCCCGGCAACAGGGCAGCTCTTCCCTTAGGGAGAATAGTTCCAACGGAGGCAAAGCCATCAGAACTTTCTGGCTTGCATAGTAGGGGCGGGGAGAGGGAGTGTCAAGGACAAAACTTGGCCAAAATAAGGGGTTTATTTTCATTTATTTAGAAGCGGGTGGTGGATTTGGCGCGGGAGACGGCTTACTCCTTTCGTTCGCCTTTCGTTTTCCGAGATTTAGCCCGATTTTGCCGTGTCTTTTTGGTTTAAGCCTACTTTTCCACAGCCTCTTATGGCCAATTAGCCTCCGAATGCGGGCTACCGGCGGGTCCGGTCCAGGTCGTCGGTCCATTTCTCGCTGAGGTCGATGTGGATGAACTCTTCGTCGTAGAGCGAGGAGGCCGGTTTGCCATGGGCAACGCGCCAGAGGGCGCGCCCGCCGCCGAGGAAAAACCCAAGCAGGATGGCCGCAACAGAGCCAATCAGCACCAGGCCGGCAATCCCGAAGAGCAACTGGGCGGTCTTGCCAATCTCCGACTGCCGCGACTGGGGAATGTTGGTGAGGTTGGCCGAGTAATAGACCATCTCGATGAGGCGATGGCTCTCGTCGGGAATCGCGTCTCCGCTGACCACGGCCAGCAGCGGGCCGCTGCGGCGGACTTCGAGCGAGGCCTGGTCGGAGTTCTTGAGGGGCTGGGGCCAGGGCGGCTGCGCCTTGCTGCCGGCCTGAAGGTAGGCGCGGATCTTCGGCTCCATGGCCTCGGCCAACTGCGGCGTGGGGTAATCGACGATGGTGAGCGTGGCCACGCCCGAGGACAGCGAGTAGTTGGCGGTCACGGTCTCGGCGTCGTCGTTGAAATTGACCAGCCCCGGCGGCAGCACGCCGCCGGCGCCCGCATAGCCTGCCGGTCCCTCGGCATAGTGCATGGTCTGCGGGACAAGCGAGGCACGGGGAAGATAGGCGAGAATCGGCGGCAGGATGGCGCGGTTGCCCAGGGCCTTAGGCATGTGGCCGGCAATCTGGCGCAGCTCCCCGGCGGACATGGGGCCAATGTGCGGGAGGTGCGCCTCGACGACCGTGGCGCCCACCCAGAAGATCACGTTGTTGTTGTCGGAGGCCGCGCCCGTGCCAATGTCTTCCTTGGGCCAATTGTTCTGGCGGTAGAAGGAGTAGGCGCCGTAGGAACCGCTCACGTCGGCGAAGCGGAGCGCGCGCAGGGTGAGCGTTTCTCCGCCGCGCTTGTAGCTGGCCTCGACGCCCTCCGTGAAGCCGTACTCCTTGAGGGCCGCGGCATGGGCGGGATCGGCTGCCTGGGCGTCGTTGAAGCGCGTGGGCGGGCCGGCTTCTACCCAGCCGTCGAAGACCTGGGGCAGAGAGACCGGCGCGGGCGGCATGACCAGGTGCGTGACGTTCTCCGGACCGGCAGGCGGGCGCGGCGCGGACTGGGTGCGCGGGGCAGCCGAAGCCCCAACCAGAGAAGCCGAGAAGACGAAGATAGCAATCAAGCGCATCGATTGGACTCTAGTCTCTAGCGTACACGCTCCCGCAATTGTTCCGCGGCCCGGCCGCCAGACTGAAGCGAGGTCCCATATTGTTCTGGACACCGGCGGGGGCGGAAAGGTTCCCGGTGAGCTATGCTCCCGCGCCGTCCCAGGGTGTGAGCCGGGACTGCCAGCGCCGGACGTAACGTTTATAGCGCGCGTATTGCTCGCCGTTACGGCGGGCGAGGGTGCGTTCTTCGCAGGAGAGGATGAAGCAGCGGGTAAGGCGCCAGCCAACGGCGCTCAGAAGGAGCCTATCAGGCTGTCTTCTGTGAGCCCAACCATAAAATCTTTCCGGCTGTAAATTGCCTTGCAGCTACTCTAAAACCCACGCGCCCCATTTATCCTGTTTCCCGATGCGCATCATCGCCGGACGTTTCGGTTCGCGCCCCCTCGCTTCTCCCGCGGGCCTGGCCACCCGCCCCACCAGCGACCGCCTGCGCGAGACCCTCTTCAACGTTCTTGCTCCCCGCATAGAAGGCGCCGTCTTTCTCGACCTCTACTCGGGCTCCGGTGCTGTCGGCATCGAGGCGCTCAGCCGCGGCGCTGCGCAAGTCGCCTTTGTCGAGCGCGCCCCTGCTGCTCTCAAAGTTCTCCGCGCCAACCTCGCCCGCCTCGGCATCGCCGGAGAGGCCGGCATCCACGCTGCCAGCGCAGGCACATTCCTTCGCCGCCCGCCCGCAGCGCCACTCCAAAACTTCAGCCTTGTTTTTCTCGATCCCCCTTACGACGCTGCCGCCGAATACGCCGCCACTTTGGGCCTGCTGGGCGGCGCTGCGGCTGCTACGCTCGCTCCCAACGCCCTCGTCGTCGCCGAGCATCGCCGCAAGCAGCCGCTCGAAGACCGCTACGGCGCCCTCGAACGCATTCGAATCATCGAACAGGGCGATGCGGCCCTGAGCTACTATGCGAGCTCGACCCTCCCAGCCCGGCCCTCCCAACTCGCCCGGCCAGGGCAATCGCATGAATAAATCTCGCACCGAATATAATGTTGGTTGCTTTATTCAAAAAGGGCGACGATTGCAGCGGTCTTCCCGGAGGGAAGACACGAACTTATCCCAGGGTGGAGCGCAGCGGAACCCTGGGACAGCGTTTCCGCGATGATTTCGCGCCCCGGAGGGCCGCGGCGAGACTATCCATCGCTATCAATCGATGTTCATGCGTCCGCCCTCCCAACCCGCCCGGCCAGAGTTGCCTCAACCGCCCTGTTTCGGCGATACTTAATTGTTGAGTCTTGCCCAGGCCGGACCTCGAGTCTGGCCTTTCGTTTGGCCGGGCGGCAGATTGACGCCGGCTCCGCAATACTCCCAAGAGCACTGGATTTTGAAAGGAACCGTACCCCTGTGGTAATGATTCGTCTAGCGCGCGTTGGCGCCCGCAAGCAACCCTACTATCGCATCGTGGTCATCGAGAAGGACCGCGCCCGCAATGGCCGCTCCATCGAGGTGGTGGGCACCTACAACCCCCGCACCAATCCCGCTTCCATCGACCTCAAGTCCGAGCGCATCGCCTACTGGCGCAGCGTGGGCGCGCAGCTTTCGCCCACCGTCGCCAAAATCGTGGCCAAAGCGCCCGCCGTCGCCCCCGCGCCCGTGGTTGCCCCCGCGTCGGAGCCGGCTCCGGCGGCGCCCGAGCCTGCCCCAATTGCCGAGTCTGCCGCCGAGTCTGCCCCAATTGCCGAGCCTGTCGCCGAGCCTGCCGCCGAGGCAGTCGCAGAGGCTCCTGCCGATACGGCCGCTGCCTGATTCCCCCGCTCTTATCCTGGGCGGCGTCACCGGCTCGCGCCGGGCTTCCGGTACACTCTTGCTGACGGCGATGGCTTTTTGCTGTTACTATTCGCGCACGGAGTCAGGTGGCCAGTTAAGGTGACCAACCGGCCAGAGGCAAGCGCATGACCCAACAAGATATGGTCGCAGTCGACGATCTGGTCCGCGAAATCGCGCGGGCCCTGGTCGATGAACCCTCAGCCGTGCAAGTGGAAGCGGTTGAGCGGGAAGAAAACACGATTCTCAAACTGCGCGTCGCCCCCCAGGACGTCGGCAAAGTGATCGGCAAGCAGGGACGCACCGCCCGCTCTGTCCGCACCATCCTGGGCGCCGTCGGCATGAAGCTGCACCACCGCTACACGCTCGACATTCTCG
Organism: Occallatibacter sp.; assembly: GCA_050745765.1. Lineage (GTDB taxonomy): Bacteria > Acidobacteriota > Terriglobia > Terriglobales > Acidobacteriaceae > Telmatobacter. The sequence goes on from JBOGLX010000209.1 coordinate 51,704, forward strand.
AAGAGGACGACGAAGGCTGAGACCGATGCGTGGCGGAGCCGAATGCGCGCACAGGCTACGGGTGTCAGCCCAAACCCCGGCGGAGCAGTTGCCCGCGCTCCCTCATTGCTGTCATCCTGAGCGCAGCGCAGCGGAGTCGAAGGATCTGCGGTTGCACTTTCTGCGCAGCTCCTCGCAGCTCCGGAGAACGCATTGACCGCGCCGGCCGAATGGACCTGGCTGGCCCGGATTCGCCGCCCGCAGGGACGCAAAGGCGAGGTCTTCGCCGACATCCTCACCGATTTTCCCGAGAAATTTGCCGAGCGCAAGCGCCTGTGGCTCCTTGCCGCCGATAATGCTGCTGCTCCGCGCCAAGCCACGCTCCAAAACCACTGGCCGCACAAGGGCGGCATGGTGCTCCACTTCGCCGGCGTCGATTCCATCTCCGCAGCCGAAGCGCTGGCCGGCCTCATCGTCGTCATTCCCCGCGCCGACCGCGTCGAGCTCGCCAATGACGAAGCCTACATCGGCGACCTCATCGGCTGCACCCTGGTGGATGTAGCGGCAGCCGGCACAGGAATTACAATCGGCGAGATTGAAGACGTGGACCGCACCTCCGGCCCGGTAGCCATGCTCATCGTCCGCGGCGCCGACGGAGAAATCCTGGTTCCGTTCGCAAAGAGCTACCTGCGCCGCATCGACCTCGAAGCCAGACGCGTAGAAATGGCCCTGCCCGAGGGCTTGGCCGATTTGAATCTTCCGGGATCGCGGTGACAAGCGGCTATCGCGGTTCCACAGTTGCTGTATCCCGAAGCGCAGGAGCGATGGCTGTTCCATGGTTGCTGTAACCAAACTTCCGTGCCCCATCCATGCGATTTCTTTCTGTCGCATGGGTGGGATGCCACGACCGTTGGGCATACCATCTCTGAAACCGCTCTAAATTGTGACGGTCCTGTGCAGGCTGCGGTAATTATCATCGGAAAAGCATGCGTTTCGAGATCGTCACCATTTTTCCTGGCTTCTTTGCCGGCATCTTCGACCACGGCATAGTCCGCCGCGCGCAGGCTGAGGCGTTGGTGACGATCGCCATTCACGACCTGCGCAACCTCACCCACGACCGTCACCGCACCGTCGACGACCGACCCTTCGGCGGCGGCGAAGGCATGGTGCTGAAGCCGGAACCGTTGGCCGAAGCGCTGGCGTCGTTGGGGATTTTGCCGAAAGCCGCGAGGATGGATGAGGCTGGTGGTGCGTCTACCGGCGCTACCCTTGAAGCAAAAAACCGCGACGAGAATGGGGCTTCCGGCTCTGTATCGGGGCACGACTCCAGCTTCGTATCGGGGCACAGCTCCAGTCCTGTATCAGGGTATGACTTTAGTCGTGCCGAAAACGCCGAAAAAAGCGGAGGGGCTTCAGCCCCGGAGCCCACGCGCGTCATCCTGCTCTCCGCCCAGGGCCGTCCATTCACCCAATCCCTCGCGCGCGAACTGGCCGCGCTCGACCGCATCGTCCTCATCTGCGGCCGCTACGAAGGTGTAGACGAGCGCATCAACGAGCTCTACTGCGACCTGGAGCTCTCGATCGGCGACTACGTCCTCAGCGGCGGCGAACTTGCAGCCGCCGTAGTCGCCGACGCAGTCATCCGACTCGTTCCCGGCGTCCTCGGCAACGAAGCCTCAAGCGAGTTCGAGAGCTTCGGCGTCGCCGACGCCGAAATCGACGCGGACATAGAGGGTGTTCCCCGCTCCCAGCACGGCTCCGGCGGCCTGCTCGACTACCCGCACTACACCCGTCCGGCCGAGTTCGGTGGCCTGCGCGCGCCGGAAGTGCTGCTCAACGGCGATCACCGGCAAATCCGCCGCTGGCGCCGCGAGCAGCAGTTGCGCAAAACGCTCCAAAACCGCCCCGACCTGCTCGTCCAGGCGACGCTCAGCGAGGAAGACCGCAGGTTTATCGAGTCGCTTCGCCGCGAAAGGGCGGAGCGTTGACTATTTTCGCTTAGCGCCGGAACTCCTGACGCCAAATTGCCTGAGCATTTCGTCGAACCTGCCGGATTCGAAAAGGCGCTGGAACACTTCGTATGGGTCGTTGGAATCTCCGTCTTTGCGCATGGTTTCCGAGATGAAAAGTATGCAGATGCGCCGCATCGTTGAGGAGGCGATCCAGAGGATTCTGCATCGGCCCTTGCGCAAGCGGAAGATGTTCGAGAGGTCGCCGCGGAGGGCGTAGGTCTTATTGAGCGGATCGCGAGGGATGATCTTCTTCACCGCCTCTTCAATCATGCGGAAGGTTGTGCAGTGAACGCTGTCAGGGTGGCCGAGTTCTTCCGCGGCCTTACACTTGCGGTATAGATCGCGATAGACTCCCTCTGCCGATGCGGTCATATCGACCGCAAAGGGAAGAGGAGGGTTTGGCTCCCCTTGCTCGCCCTTGCCACGTTTCCCTTTCGCAGACACCCGCTACTCTTTCATGTCCCGTTCAATGTCTTCGAGGGAACGTACGCGTCCGGCGCGAACGTCTTCAAAGGCCGCGAGTAGTCCCTTGCGCTCCTTCTCGTTGGAAAGCAGTTCGATCGTACTCAGCAGCGCGTTGACCTCGGCTCTCATCTCCTGGTAGCGCTTATACGAGAAGAGGACGGACAGCGGGGTGTCGTTCTCCTGGATTACCAGTGTGTCGTCTTCCTGCTCCCTGAGTTTGGTCGCATTCAGATCGCGCAGCTTGCTCACGCCGACGTGCCGAACGTGAGGATCGATCTCCGGAAATGCATGAGTTGCCATTCGTGTATTTCCCTTCCCGAATTGCGCACGGGAATTCCGGTGCGAAATTATTGCGTTTATATTCACATTATATCGGCAAATGAGTGCACATAGATGATAAATTTCAAGACATTTTCTCTACAAGCATCGCGCACGATCTGCAGCCAGCCCATTTACCCTACAACCGGCAGATCAACAGCTCCCGCTCGTAAACCATCTCCGGTGGCAGGTGGTCGTGCAGATCGAAAAACAGCTCCTCGTGCCCAATGATCTCGCTCCGCCACGCCGCCCGGTCCACCTGCTGCAGCTTCTCGAAGTCCTCCCGCGAAAAGTCCAGCCCCGCCCACTCCATGTCTTCGTAGTAGGGCGTCCAGCCGATGGGCGTCTCCTTGCTCTGCGCGCGCCCGTTTACGCGGTCCACCACCCACTTCAGCACCCGCATATTCTGGCTGAAGCCGGGCCACAGGAAACGGCCGTCCTCGTCCTTGCGGAACCAGTTCACGTGAAAAATCCGCGGCGTCGAACTGAGCGCGCGCTGCATCTTGATCCAGTGCCGGAAGTAGTCGCCCATGTGATAGCCGCAGAACGGCAGCATCGCCATCGGGTCGCGCCGCACCTTGCCCACCGCGCCCGCCGCCGCCGCCGTCGTCTCCGAGCCCATCGTGGCCCCGCTATAAACCCCCGCGCTCCAGTTGAACGCCTGGTAAATCAGCGGCATGGTCGTCGACCGCCGCCCGCCGAAGATAAATGCCGCCACCGGCACGCCCGCCGGGTCCTCCCATGCCGGGTCGATGCACGGGCACTGCGCCGCCGGCGCCGTAAAGCGGCCATTGGGATGCGCCGCGGGCCGTCCCGTCTCCCGCCCGGACCCTTTTCCGATTTGGGGCGTCCACCGCTCGCCGCGCCAGTCCAGGCACTCGGCCGGCGGCGCGTCCGTCATACCCTCCCACCAAACGCCCCCGTCCGGCGTCAGCGCCACGTTGGTGAAGATCGTATTCGAGCTCAGCGTAGCGATCGCGTTGGGATTGGTTTTGGCGCTGGTGCCGGGAGCCACGCCAAAGAACCCCGCCTCGGGATTGATGGCCCGCAACCGCCCGTCGGCGTCCGGCTTGATCCACGCAATATCGTCGCCCACGGTCCAGATCTTCCAGCCGTCAAATCCCTCCGGCGGCACCATCATAGCCAGGTTGGTCTTCCCGCAGGCCGAAGGAAACGCCGCGGCAATGTAACTCTTTTCGCCCTCGGGCGACTCCACGCCCAGGATCAGCATGTGCTCCGCCATCCAGCCCTCGTCGCGGGCGATGTTCGAGGCGATGCGCAAGGCGAAGCACTTTTTGCCCAAAAGCGCGTTGCCCCCGTAGCCCGACCCATAGCTCCAGATCTCGCGCGTCTCGGGAAAATGAACGATGTATTTCTCGTCGTTGCAGGGCCACGGAACGTCTTTTTCGCCGGCGGCGAGCGGCTTGCCCACCGAGTGCATGCAGGGAACCACGCGCTTGATGTCCTTATCGATCTCGGCCAGCACCGGCAGCCCGATGCGCGTCATGATGCGCATGTTTACCACCACGTAAGGCGAGTCCGTGAGCTCGACCCCGATCTGCGACATCGGCGACCCCACCGGCCCCATGCTGAAGGCCAGCACATACATCGTCCTGCCCCTCATGCAGCCGCTGAAAAGCTGCTTCAATTTGCGCCGCATCGCGTATGGGTCCACCCAGTTGTTCGTGGGCCCCGCCGTGTCCTTCGAGAGCGAGCAGATAAACGTGCGCTCCTCCACGCGCGCCACGTCCCTGGGGTCCGATCGCGCCAGGAAGCACCCCGGCCATTTTTCCTGATTGAGGCGGGTGAATGTCCCTGAAACGACCATTTCCGCGCACAGCCAGTCGTACTCCTGCTGGCTCCCGTCGACCCAGTGGATCGCCGCGGGCTGGGTCAGCTCGGCCATCTTCTCCACCCAGCGGATCAGGTGCTTGTTCTTAGTCATTGCCCCGGCGGCGATTGCGTCTTGCTTCATGGGCTCCTCAGTGGACAGTGGACAGTGGTCAGTGGTCAGTGGTCAGTGATCAGTGAACAGTGAACAGGGAGTATCGTTGGGCGGGCCTATCGCACCTGCGGGAATCCCAAATCGACCTTGCTCGACCCAGGGTCTGGCCAGCGGCTCGTCACCACCTTCGACCGCGTATAAAACTGCACCCCCTCCGGTCCGTACATGTGCAGATCACCGAACAGCGAGGACTTCCACCCGCCGAAGCTATAATACGAAACCGGCACCGGAATGGGCACGTTAACGCCCACCATCCCCACCTCCACGTCGAACTGGAACTGCCGCGCCGCACCGCCGTTCTGCGTAAAGATCGCCGTGCCGTTTCCGTAGGGGTTCTCGTTAATCAGCTTCAGCGCCTCTGCGTATGTCGCTGCCCGCACCACGCTCAGCACCGGCCCAAAGATCTCCTGGTCGTAGCACTTCATGCCCGGCCTGGCGTTGTCGATCAGGCACGGTCCCAGAAAAAATCCTTTGCCGCGCGTCGCCGGATCGCCGCGCCCATCGATGGCCAGCGTTGCGCCCTCGGCAACCGCGGTCTCCAGATGCGCGGCCACGCGGTCGCGGTGCTCGCCTGTGATCAGGGGGCCCATCTCGCTCGCCGCATCCTGGCCGGGGCCGACTCTAATGCGCGCAACCCGTTCGCGAATCGCCTCGATCAGCGGCCCGGCCACGCTGCCCACCGTCACAACCACGGAGATGGCCATGCACCGCTCGCCCGCCGCGCCGTAAGCGGCAGAAACCGCGGCGTCCGCCGCCATGGCAATGTCGGCGTCCGGCAGCACCAGCATGTGGTTCTTGGCGCCGCCCAGCGCCTGCACGCGCTTGCCGTTGCGCGTCGCTGTTTCGTAAATGTACTTGGCCACCGGCGTCGAGCCCACAAAGCTCACGGCTCTGATGTCGGGATGCTCGAGCAGCCGGTCGACCGCAACCTTGTCGCCGTGGACAAGATTGAGCACGCCATCCGGAACGCCAGCCTCTTTCGCCAGCTCCGCCAGCAGCACGCTGGCCGAAGGGTCTTTCTCCGACGGCTTCAGCACAAATGTGTTCCCGCAGGCGATGGCGTTCGCCAGCATCCACAGCGGCACCATGGCCGGAAAGTTGAAAGGCGTGATGCCGGCCACAACCCCCAGCGGCTGGCGAATCTGGTAAACGTCCACGCCCCGGCTGGCCTGCTCCGTATAGCCGCCCTTGAGCAGGTTGGGAATCCCGCAGGCGAACTCGACGTTCTCAATCCCCCGCGCCACTTCCCCCTGCGCATCGGCAAAGGTTTTGCCGTGTTCAAGGCTGAGTATCCGCGCGATGCGGTCCCGGTTCCGCGCAATCAACTCCCGGAAGCTGAAGAGAATCTCCGCGCGCCGCGAGAGCGGCGTAGCCCGCCACCCCGCGAATGCCGCCTTTGCTGATGCAACGGCGCGGTCCACTTCGGCCGCAGAAGCAAGGGCGACCTCGGCGATCGTTTCGCCCGTGGCCGGGTTCATCACGGCGCCAGTGCGGCCGGAAGTCGAAGGCTCGTGTTTGCCGCCAATCCAGTGAGAGACAGTGGTTGGAGTCAATGTTTCAACAGCGCTCATGGTTGGTCGCCTCCATTCGGCGCTAGACCAGGCGATTGCCGCGCCTAGCGCTGAAGCTCATATTCTAGCGAATTCCCCCGAAAGCAACAGGTGTGCGGGCGAAAAGCACGTAGTTTGGCAGCGCAATCGCATGAATGTATTCTGCTGGCGAGGCTGGTTCCATTCGCCAGTTCCGACAGCTGCGTGTGTGTGTTTTCCAGTCGGCCCCGTGCGTGTTTTCCAGTCGGCTCCGTACGTGTTTTCCAGTCGGCCCCGTGCGTGTTTTCCTCCCGGAGGGAGGGCCTGAAAATAGCCCAGGGGAAGCGCAGCGCACTCCTGGGAAGGCGTATCAATCGTGATTTCGCGCCCTGGAGGGGCGCGACGATACGCTTCCCCCCGCAATACATCGATGTTCACGCAATTGCCCCGCTCCGAAATCCAGCCCCGCGCCTGCGGACGTCGCCGCCTGTTAAGATGCGGCGGAAGGACGAAGCATGGCCGACGAACAGAGTCCACAATCGCCGGGAGCCCGGTTCCGCGCCGCCCTCGGCGAAGAAAAACCGCTGCAGATCGCCGGCGCCATCAATGCCTACACGGCGCGCATGGCCCAAGCCGTAGGCTTCCGCGCGCTCTATCTCTCGGGCGGCGGCGTGGCCGCCAACTCCCTCGGCCTGCCCGACCTCGGCATCAGCTCCATGGAAGACGTGCTCACCGACGTACGTCGCATCACCGATGCAACCGCCCTGCCGCTTCTCGTCGACATCGACACCGGCTGGGGCGGCGCCTTCAACATTGCCCGCACCATCCGCTCCATGCGCAACGCGGGCGCAGCGGCCGTACACATCGAGGACCAGGTGAGCGCCAAGCGCTGCGGCCACCGGCCCGGCAAGGAGCTGGTGCCCGCCGAAGAGATGGCCGACCGCATCAAGGCCGCCGTCGATGCCAAGATTGACGACGCCTTCGTAGTGATGGCCCGGACCGATGCCCTGGCCTGCGAAGGCCTTCCCCGCGCGGTAGAACGAGCGCAAGCCTACGTAGCCGCCGGCGCCGACATGATCTTCGCCGAAGCCGTGACGGAGCTGGGCCAGTACACCGAGTTCCGCCGCGCGGTTGCCGTGCCCGTGCTGGCAAACATCACCGAGTTCGGCAAGACGCCTCTCTTCACGCGCGAGGAGCTCGCCCGCACCGGCGTGGACATGATCCTCTACTGCTGCGCAGCCTACCGGGCGATGAATGCGGCGGCGCTCAAGGTGTACGAGACGATTCGCGCCGAGGGCACGCAGCAGAGCGTGGTCCCGCTGATGCAGACCCGCGAGGAGCTGTACCGATTTCTCGGTTATCACGATTACGAAGAGAAGCTGGATGCTTTGTTTGCCGCCACGAAGGAGGGCTCAAAGTGAAGCGGACTGGCTACGATATTGCTGAAGCGCCCTCACTGGTTCCATACATATAAGTATTCGTCGTCCGCTGCCGTGGCCACGGATTTGCCAAGCTTGCGGGTGGCGCGGCTGAGAGCGGAGCGGATATTGACCTTCGAGTCCGGCAACTCATCCAGCGGGATTTTCAGCGCGACGCTGCTCTCCAACCCCCCAAGGTCATTCAGGATGTGGTTCACAATCTCCCGGTGTTTCCCGTGGCGGCCAGACGGCACGTCCGCCTGCGCGGTTGTCTTGAAGGTTCGTAACCTATACTCCGGCATTGGGTTACCTCCAATCGCATCACTAAAGAGCTGCTAACGAGCAAAGCCGCTAAGCTGCTCTGGTCGCTAATACACCGCTAAATTTAACCAACCCCTCGGCCGATTGTCAAGAGCAAAACGCTAAACTTTGACCAGGCTCGAGCTAAACGCTCCAGTTGAAACGCTAACCATTGACTAGCTGCCAGCTAAATACCATAGGAAAACGCTAAGAATTGGCTATGCCGCCGGCTAAGCACTGCACTAAGAAAATCTCCCCGTATCAATCGTTTAGGTCTACTCTTGGCCCAGGTACGAGAAAGTGAAACAGCCTGTCAGACATTTCGAAGTGGTGCCTGTAGCTCAGGTGCTGCAGAGAGTCCGGCTCCTTGAGGCAAAGGAGTCAGCCGCAGATTTGTATGAAGACGGTGGGCCCCCACAGCGGCGTCTTCCAAGGAATTTCCCCAAAACAACAAAACCGAGGAGGATCGAAAGCTGTGCCAAGACGAGTGTTCATTGTGGACGACGAGAGTGTGATTGCCGATACGTTGTGCGCAATCCTGCGCGCCTCCGGCTACGACGCAGTTGCGTTCTACGACGCAGAAAGCACCCTGGCGGCGTTTGAGAGCCGGAAACCCGACTTCGTGATCAGCGATGTCTCCATGCCCGGAATAAGCGGCGTGGAACTGGCAGTGCAGCTCAGAGACCGCTATCCGCAGTGCGGAGTTCTGTTGTTCTCGGGACGGGCGGGATCTTCGGAACTGCTTGAAGCGGTAAACCGAAGAGGCTACGATTTCGAAATGCTGGCGAAGCCTGTCCATCCGAAGGACTTATTGGCCAGGCTGGAAAGCGTTGTCCGGCCGCCGCTGCCCAGAGAAGAACCATTCGATTCGGATGCCATGGTCGCGTGAACGCAAACGATCCCGGCCCGGCCGAGGGCGCGGCCACGCCAGGCTTGACGATCGCAGCTAGTGTCCTGAGCCGTAAGTTCATTTAACAATTGACCTGTCATCCTGAGAGTTTGTGACTTTATTCGACTTGCGGAAGATCGGTTTTGCAAGGAAAGGACTTGCAGACCAAAAATCCGCGAAAAATCAAAAAGGTCACAAACTCTGAGCGCAGTTTGCCGCGTTTTTTGAGGCAAACGGAGTCGAAGGATCTGCGGTTGTTCTTAACGAATTAACGACTCAGGGCACTCGCATGAACCCATCCGGCCGCATTCGGGCAATCGAGCCGGTATCGCCGCCAATCCGCACGTCGCCCACTCCTGATGCACGCCGTCCGTGGCGCACGACTGGACACACCTGCGCCCGACGCATTAGTTTGAGGCTCTCGGGAGGATGCAATTGAGCACAGAGGAGCCCAGGACTGCGCAGTCCGGATTCAAACCCAAAAAGTCCGTCGCCCTCTCCGGCACGCCTGCCGGCAACACCGCCCTTTGCACGGTCGGCCACAGCGGCAACGACCTCCACTATCGCGGCTACGACATTCGCGATCTCGCCGCGCACTGCGAGTTTGAAGAGGTCGCGCACCTGCTCGTCCATGGCAACCTGCCCAACGCAGCCGAGCTTGCCGACTACAAGGCAAAGTTGCGCACCCTGTGCGGACTGCCGGCGGACGTAATGAGCGCGCTCGAGCTTCTGCCGGCCTCGGCCAGCCCCATGGACGTTCTGCGCACTGGCGTCTCGGTCCTGGGCTGTGTGGGGCCCGAAGGTGCGGCGCACACAGACGAGGGCGCGCGCGCCATTGCCGATGCGTTGCTCGCCTCGCTCGGATCGATGCTCCTCTACTGGCTGCATTTTGCGCGCGAGGGCCGCCGCATCGAAGTCGTAACCGACGACGATTCCATCGCCGCGCGCTTCCTGCACCTGCTGCACGGCAAGCCGCCGAGCGCGGAGTGGACTAGAGCCATGCAGACCTCGCTAATTCTCTATGCGGAGCACGAGTTCAACGCTTCGACATTTACGGCGCGGGTGATCGCGGGAACGGGCTCCGATCTTTATTCCTGCATCGCCGGCGCGATCGGCGCGCTCAAGGGGCCGAAGCACGGCGGGGCCAACGAAGTGGCCCTCGAGATTCAGGAGCGCTACGCCACCCCCGACGAAGCCGAGGCCGACATTCGCCGCCGCGTGGCCGCGCGCGAGGTCATCATCGGCTTCGGTCACCCGGTCTACACCATCGGCGACCCGCGCAGCGACATCGTCAAGGCCGTCGCGCGCACGCTCGCCGTGGACGAACAAGGCAAACGGCTCTACGCCGTAGCCGAGCGCATCGAGGCGACCATGCACGACGCCAAGCGCATGTTTCCCAACCTCGACTGGTTCAGCGCCGTGGCCTACTCGCTGATGAATGTTCCCGTAGAGTTGTTCACGCCGCTCTTCGTCCTGGCGCGCACCGCCGGGTGGTCGGCCCACGTCATCGAGCAGCGGCAGGACGGCAAGATCATCCGGCCTTCGGCCAACTACACCGGCCCGGAGGATCGGCCCTTCGTCCCCATCGGCGACCGGCAGTAGCGCGATCCCACCCCTTCCGTCCGCCTCCGCAGGTCCGAAAATAAAGTGCGCCCGTTTTGCATAGAATTTCGCCCCGAAAGCGCACAATAGCTCTTAGAGTGTGGTTCTCGAACCTGAGCCGACAGTCAAAGGCGGTTCCACTGTTGCTGTACCCAAAGCCCCGTGCCCCATCCACGCGACTCTTTTCTGTCGCATGGGTGGGAGACCACGACAGGTGGGTACAGCCGATCTGGAATCGCTCAAGGACCAGACAGAAAGCGCCGCCGCGGCAGGATTCTCCCGGTTTTCGCCGTGAACCCCACCCCCCTTGCAAATCCGCGCAAATTTCGGCGCATGAAATCTTCTAAATCTATTTAAATGAATAGCCTAAAAAATCAAGTGCACAAAAAACAGCGATTAAAGCAAGGGTTTTTAAGGCATTTTAAAGGCAAATTAAGCCTCTTTAAGCGGTCTTAAGCCAAAATAAGGCCGATCTAAAGCCAGTTAACGGCTCTAAGCCGCTCCGCCGCGCTGCCAGACGGCCGCATCGAAGATGTGCGCGGTCACGTAGCCTTCGTCCTTGTAGAGATCGATGGCGGTCGTGTTGGCTTCGGTCACCGTGAGCGAAATCTCCTCCGCGCCCTGGCGGAAGAAGCCGTAAGCGGCGATTGCCAGCAGCATGCGCGCCAATCCGCGGCGCCGGTAGAGCGGGTGAACGCAGACCTGCGTGATGTGGCCGCTCTGCGGGCTGACCCGCGAGCCCAGGATCAACGCGATCGTTTCGTGGCTGCGGCGATCGACGATTACCTGCGAAACCGGCGCGGTGAAGACGCCGCAGCCCGAGTAGCGCACAATGTTGTGCAGAAAGCGCAACGAGCCGTGAACCGAATGGTACTGGTCGTTGATGAGGCTGTCGGGATGGTCCCGGTAGGCCTCGGAAATCAGCCGCGCCGCCGCGCTCAGGTCGTCTTCGCGCCAGGGGCGGAGTTCGAGGTCAGGCGGCACATGTACCTCGGGAGCAGTTGTCCGCCCGGCCAGTGGCTGCACCATGAAGAGACGGCGGAAGACGCGGAAGCCGGCTTCGCGAAGAACTCCGGCGTGCGCACCCGTGGGATGCAGCAGCAACTGCGATTCCACGCGTTCCACCTGGGGCGAGTTGAGCAGCGTTTCAAACAGATGGCGGAGCAGCGTCTCCTCGATCCCGAGAGCCGGGCCCGACGAGCCGTCGTAACGCCCATTGAGAGCAAAGACGTCGCCCACAATGGCCTTGGTCTCCTCGTAGACGCAGAAGGCATAGCCAACCACACGATCGGCTTCGAGGGCCGCGTAGCCGGGCAGGGAATGGCTGTCGAGATACTGCATCAGGAGCCTCGCCGAGGAGCGGTAGTCCCAGTGCAGGCGCTGCCGCCAGAGTTCGCTTTCCGCATCGAGCACAGGCCGGAGCACCGGCGCCCCGAAGTGCCGCAGATCGAGAATCTCGATGGAAGCAGTCGATGCCAACCTTCTCCCCTTGAGTATGGAACAGTCTATAGCGGTTCCACAGTTGATGTATCCCGAAGCGCGGAAGCCTGGCGGCTTTTTCCTCAGGAAAAGCCACCTTGTGCCACCGCTGGAAATGGCTAAAAGTACTGTGGGACCGTCCTAAGGGCCGGCTTTGAGCGCCTGGCCTGACACACCGCCGGAACTCCTTGCAGATTGTCCCTTGGAGGCAACTTTGACATGAGTTGCGGTCTGCCGCAACTTTAAGTGAGACAAACGGTGGTGGGTTAGTTTGAAAAAAACTCTTCCTCAGGGGCTAAAGCCCCCGCTGAACTTGCTGTGCTTATGTACGGGCTTAAAGCCCGTACCCTTCAAACTGACCCACTGCCACACAAACCCTAACGCGCCCCCACAAGATAGACCACCAATCCCTGTTCGGGCCAACTGAAAAGCTGCTCGTAGTGGCGACCGTCGAGGTACTCTTCGAGGGCGGCGGCAGTGTGCAGATCCACGCCGTTGTGGCCGGTGACCCGCGCCACCAGCAAGTGCTGCCCGTCGGGCACTCCGCTCTCCTCATAGTTCACCACCTGGTGCTGGCAATAGAACGACAGTCCAAATTCGGTTTCGCGCCGTACGCGAAAGACGGCCACGGTTTCCTCCGGCGGCGCCACAGTTTCAAGCTTTTCGGCCAGTGGACGAGCGGAGTAGCTGTCGTCGAGCAGATGGATCACGTGCTTGGTGGAAGCAATCCCAGGGATGCCGAAGAACGGGCCGAAGCCGTAGAGAAAGAGCATCAGGAACATCAGCAGGCCGCTGGTGGCCAGGCGCAGCCGGGCCAGCCCAAAGGCGTTGGCGACAATCACGATCAGCAGCGAAGCGCCCACGGCAGCCAGGACCGCGGCAAGAGTGGCGTGCCCTGGGGGCATCTTGGCCCCGTGCGCCACAAACCACGGCATCAGCAAAACGGCCACGGTCACGGCGCCGCAAACGGCCGCATGGCCGCCAAGAGTCCAGCGGCCCAGCCGCACCCCCCCCGGCTGACGTCGGCGGTAGAGGTAATCCCCGGTAAGGATGGCGATCGGAGGCACGGAAGGCAGGATGTAGCCGGGCAGCTTGGACTGCGAGAAGGAGAAGAAAACGATGGGAATGAGCGCCCACAGGACCAGGAACTCGGGAAAGGCGTCGCCGATCTGGCTGGGAGCGGGCTTTTCTTCGCGGGAGTGGCGCAGCCGCCACTCGATCACCGAGGTGCGGGCGCCGTCGATCAGGGCGCGTATGGCGACCACGGTCCAGGGCATGGTGGCCAGAAGCACGACGACAAAGTAATACCAGAAGGGCTGCTCGTGCTCGTAGCGGTTGGTGGCGAAGCGCTGAAGGTTCTGCTGGAAGAAGAACTCGTGGAAAAACGTTGGATTCTGGTGCTGGACGGCGATAAACCAAGGCAGAACCATGGCGAAGTAGAGCGCCACACCCGGCCACCAGAGAGATTTTGCGAGAATGGACCACTCGCGGCGCAGGAAGGCAAAGGCCGCAAGAATCACAAGGGCCAGAAAGGGCGCGACGGGACCTTTGGCGAGGGTGGCCAGGCCGGTAAAGAAGTAGATGTCGTAGAGCCAGAATTTGGAGCCGGTTTCGTACCAGGCATACCAGCCCAGGAGCCCGATGGAGAGCGGCGCGGCCATCTGCATGTCGGTAGAAGCGCCGCGGGAAAAGGCGATGACGGCGGCGCAGGAGACGGTGATCAGCGCGGCATCGAGATGGCCGCCGGGGCGGAACCGCCGCATGTGCAGGTAGATGAGCGCCACCATGACGAAGGCGAAGGTGGTCGAGGGCAGGCGGGCGCTCCAGTCGTGGACGCCGAAATCCTGGAAGAGAAACATGGCGCGCCAATAGTAGAGGGCCGGTTTTTCAAGCCAGGGATGGCCGTAGAGATAGGGGGTGACGCAGGCGCTCAGGTGGGCCAGGAAGCCGTGGGCGGCGAGGAAGCGGGCCAGCATTTCGCGCGCGATCTCGGAGTAGCGGGGTTCGTCGGCGCCCACCAGGCCCAGGCCGTCGCCGCCCAGAAGCGGGGTCAGGCCGTAAAAAAGGAAGAAAACAGTAAAGAATAGAAAAACCCCGCCTTCGGCGGCGTCGGCGCCGCTGGGCATGCTCCAGCGCCAGAGCTTGAGCGGCTTGGGAGCAGGCGGATCCGGCGAATCTAGAGTATTTTCCACTTCCAGCATGTCTCCCCAACGCGTCTTCCCGACATGTATTCACCGACATGTATACATTGACGGGCTGGTGTTGGTTGCGCGCAGAGACACGGCCACGGCCATTTTCCTTGCCGCCCAAGAAAGTTGACCTGTCCCCACGCACCTTCCGCGGCGCTCTAAGCGCGAAAAATGTGCACAAGCTCAACAGGGACAAGGCTAACAGATTGGCCCAGGGCCGGAGCGCAACTAGAGCGGCTCCCAGGGCAGGCTTTTAGCCGCGCGCGCAAAACGGATTGGAAAGATTTCATGAGCGGCCGGGAACGCGCAATGTGCGTTCGGCGATTTCCTCTGCCATCTGCCCGTCGAAGTGGTTATCGGCATTGCTTTGGCATTGTTGAACGGCGCGTATGGCAATCTTTCCACGCCATCCGCGGCTCCGGCGTCTACATTCTCCGCGCCACTTCTCTGTCCCATTTCTCTGAGGTTGTTCCAATGCGCCCTCGATCGCAGCGGTTGGCCGTTTGCTGCCTTCCCCCAAATGAGGAGCTCGGCTTGCGACAGACCAGATTGATTCGGCCGGACTATGCCGGGCGCTTCGCCTGCATCGGTCCGGCGTGTGAGGACACCTGCTGTGCGGGATGGTCGGTCTCGGTCGATGAAGCCGCCTATCGAAAGTACACGAGCCTGCCCGCCGGCCCGCTGCGCTCGCTGATCGACGTTTCAATCCTCCCCGCCGCCGATGGCTCCGAAAAGCCGGGCGCGAGCCCTTCCGCCAGTGTCCGCATGTTGCCCTCCGGGGAGTGCCCGTTTCTCTCCAGCGAGCGTCTCTGCCGAATTCAGGTGGAGCACGGCGAGTCGTATCTCTGCCGCACCTGCGCCAACTATCCGCGAACCACCCACACCATCGACGGGCTTGCGGAAACCTCGCTCACGCTTTCCTGTCCCGAGGCCGCGCGCCTGGTTCTGCTCGAGCCGCACCTGCTGCCGCCCGCCGGAGCTCCCGGTCACTGCTGCACTTGGGATGAAACCAAGGACCAGGGCGTCCTCAAGGCGTATTTCTGGCCGATTCGCGAGTTCGTCCTGACCCTGATCAAGGACCGGAGATATTCCCTGTGGCAGCGCCTGTTTTTGTTGGGGACATTTTCGCGGCGTCTCGATGCCCTGGTCAGGGGAGAGGTGAAGCGGAGTTTCCCGGATATGCTCAGCGACTTTTCCCGCGCCATAGATACCCGGGGCCTCTCGAGTGCGATGGCGTCCATTCCCGCCGACCTGCCGCTGCAGTTGGAGGTTGTGCTTCTGCTGATCGTGCAGCGGACCAGCAACGCTCCCGTGAGCTCGCGGCTGCGCGAAGTTCTGAGCATGTTTGTCAAGGGCATCGGCTATTCGCCCCAGGCTTCTACGGACAGCCTGGTGGCGAGGTATGCTGATTCACACGCAGGGTTTTTTGCTCCGTTTTTCCTTCGGCACGAGTATATCCTCGAAAACTATCTCATCAACGCTGTCTTACGCGACCTCTTTCCGTTCGGGCAGAAGCTCTTCGAGCCGGACGCCAAACCGGAGCCGGCGCGGGCCTTTGCTATGCTCGCCATCCAGTTCGCTCTGATCAAAGGGCTGACGATCGGGGTCGCCGGAGCCCGCGGGCCGGAGTTCTGCTCCGCGGATGTGGTGCGGACGGTGCAGCCGGCAGTCAAGCACTTCGAGCACTACGGCAAGTTTCTTTTGGAAGCCCATGCCATGCTGGCAGCCAAGGGCCTGGACAATGCGCGCGGCCTCACTATGCTTCTTCGCAATTGAATCGCTCCGAAGCGCATTGACCGCGGCCGCAAGGGTTGAAGAGGCTCGAGGCCACGCAGCGATGGCCGGCGGAGGACGATTTTTTGACATAAAAGAAGGGCGCCCTTTCGGACGCCCTTCTTCGGTTGGTGGTCCGCCGCGGCGGACTTCGGTTAGCTCACCCCGGCGGCGAGGATCTGCCGCCGGGGATTTTGTTTAGCTCGCCCCGGCGACGAAGACCTTTCGCCGGGGACCGCGGGTTACTGCAGCAGCTTGGTCACCTCCTGCTGCATGGAGTTGGCCTGGGCAAGAGCCGCGATGCCGGTCTGGCTCAGGATCTCGTACTTCGACATGTTCGACGTGGCCGAGGCATAGTCGGTGGCCTGCACCGCGTTCTGCGCCGACTGCACGTTCTCCTGCTGGGTGCTGAGCACGTTGCTTACCGAGTTCAGCGTGTTGATTTGCGCGCCGATGTAGCCGTCGAGGGCGGCAACGTCGGCGATCGCGGCGTTCAGGTCGTTCAGCGTCGTCTGGGAATCGTTCTGGTTGGACAGATCCGTTGCGCTCAGCGACTGGCCGTTCGAATCGGCGTAGCTGATGGTGGCCACGCCGGTGCCCGCTCCGTCGCTGCTGAACGCCAGCCCGTTGACCGCCGTACCGCCGCCGGTGCTGGTGTCGCTCACATTGCCGCTGATGCCGACACTGTAGTAAGCCGAGGAGGTCACACCCTGGTTGTAGGTGGTGTAGCCGAGAACCGCATTCGAGTCGCTACTGTCGGTGCCGTTGTTCGTAATGGTGGTGAGGCCGGGAACATCCGAGTTCGCCGTCTTAAACGTAATCGCGGTGTTCGCGCTGTTCAGGGTAGCCGTCACACCGTAATTGCCGTTGTTGATGGTAGCCGCCAGATCGGCCATCGTATCGGTCTTGTCGTTGCCCGTCGTCGTACCCAGGGTAATGCTGTTTGAGCCGAGGACCAGCGTGCCCGCCAGCACGTCGCCGGCGGATTGGCCCACCGGAAGCGACAGCGTGCCCACGATCGTGGAGTCCGCCGTGCCCGCCGCCGTCGGCGTGCCCGTCAGCGAAAGGCCGGTGCTCAGGCCCGTCCCCGAGATCAACTGCTGCGTCACAGCGTAGTTCGAGGTAAAGGTGATCCCCGTGCCCGTCGTATTGACGGCGGCCGAGACGCCCTCGTTTTTGGTCGTGCTCCAGGCATTGATGGTGGCAGCAAGGTCCGCCAGGTTATCCGTGGATCCGGCGGTCCCCAGCGTGAACGTCTTGGTATCGCCCGACGCCTGGCTGTTGCCGCCCTGGATGGTGATGGTTCCGCCTGTCAGCGCATCGTTGGCGTTGGTCGTGGTCAGGGTGCCAATGGTTTGCGCCGCGCTATCGGTGGCCGTAACCGTGCCGTTGGCAATGATTACGTCGCTGCCGGTTTTAGCTGTCTGGTTAAACTCCAGCTTATCGCCAGACAGGGTCGCAGACATGTTCTTGAAGGTACCGCTGGTATTGTTGGCGTTGATGTAAGCAGCCAGGGAGGTGATGGTATAGCCGGCCAGGTTGAACTGGGTTATGGTCCCGCCATCCGGTGTGATGGCGATAGCGCCGGCCAGTTCGTTGTCGAGGCTCCCAGCCGTGATGGAGGCGAAGTCGCTCTCAACGCCTGTGGACGTTGCGCCTACCACCGTGGATGCGTTGATGGTTGTCAGTGCGGACTGGACCAACGGCGCCGTGCCAGTTGTGGCGGCGCTGTCGTAAATGGCGCTGCCGGTGGCGATACCCACGGCCGGGTAATTGGTCGTCTTCGCTCCGGTTTCCGTGAAGGTCAGGGTCGTGTTGTTGTTGCTCAGCGTGGCCGTGATGTTGACGTAGTCCCCGCTAGTGTCCGTAGTGATGAAAGACGCCAGATTGGCCAGGGTGTCCGTGCTCCCCGAGGTGCCCAGGAGGAGATTGTTGACCAGGCCGGCGCCGTCGCCGGTCATCTTCAGCACGCCGGAGAGCGTGTCGCTGGCGGCGTTGACGCTGATCACGCCGAGGGTCGAGGCGGCGGCGTTGCCCGTTGCGAAGGCGCTTCCCACCGAGGTCGCCGTCGCCGTGGAGTCGGTGACGTTGGTCCCGGTTACGGAAACATTGGAACTGCCCGAGGTCAGGGTCAGAATCGTGTCGGCGGCGTGCGTGCCGCCAGCGTCGGTGACCGAGGAGGAGTTGAGGCTGGCCGTCAAGCCCCATCCGGAATTGTTGATGGTCGCCATCAGGTTCGCCAGCGTGTCGGTGGAGTTGGCCGTCCCCAAAGTAAGGGCATGGATCTGGCCGCTGGAATCGGTGACGTTGAGCGTGCCGCCCAGCGTGTCGTCGACCTGGGAAACGGTGAGCGTGCCCACTCCGCCTACGCCGTTGGTGTAGACGCTGGAGGAGTCGGTGTTGACGCCGACGCCCTGGCCGCTGATGATGATGCCGGTGTCGGCGCCGTTGGTGAGGGCCGCCGTGTCCACGTACCCGCCGTCCAGCGCGGACGTGGCCGCTCCGGTGCCGGCCTCTGCGGCGGTGCCGAAGCTGGCGGTAACGCCCAGTCCCGAGTTGTTGATGGCGCCGATCAGGCCCTGCGCCGTGTTGGCGTAGTTGGTTCCTGCGCCCACGCTGATGTTCGCGCTGGCCTGGACCGCGGAGCCGTTGGCCCCTGTGGTCAGATAGCCCACGCTGACGGTGGTCGTCTTGTCGGCGGCGCCCAGCGAATCGGTAACGGCGGCGTTCTGGCCCGCGTCGGAGAGGTCGATGAACACGTTGTTCTGGCCGTTGCTGTACGCCATCGTGCCATTCGTGTCGCCCAGGTTCGACGAAGACAGAGTGCGAATGTTCAGGTCGTCGATCGACGAGCCTGCAGACGAAGAATCGCCCGTGTAGATGTTGGTGTTGGAGTCGAAGACCTGCTCCTGGTTGTAGGTCGTCGTAGAACCGATGTTCGAGACTTCGGAAAGGATCGACTGATACTCCTGGTTGGCCGCCGTATCCTGCGTGGTGTTGAGGGTGCCGTTCGAGGCCTCGGTGGCCAGCGTCACCGCCCGGTTAAGCAGGCTCGTCACTTGCGAGAGGGCGCCGTCGGCCACTTGCAGAAGGCCCACGCCCTCGGTTGCGTTGGTCTCCGACTGCATCAAGGCCGACTGGTTGGCCTGAAGACCGTCGACCAGCGAAAGGCCGGCCGCGTCGTCCGCGCCGGAGTTGATCTTCGATCCCGAAGACAACTGCTGCAGCACGGTGTTCAGGCTGTTGTTGGTGTTGTTAAGATTGTTCTCCGCATACAAAGCGGAGAGGTTGTTCAAGACACCCAGGGACATGGGGTTCTCCTTGTTGAATGCGTGGATTTACGGCCCGACCCCGTCTGCGCTCCCCTAACTGTTCGACCCTGGGTTGCTGCTCTTTCGGCGTCTGGACCGTCGCATCTGGCCCCTTCTTCGGCGCACACTACAAGGACTTTATTCGCCTGGCATTTGTGTCCCGCCAAGGACACTTCCGGCCTTTGATTCTAATTTTTTAACCTTTGCCGTCTTCCGCCGATGAATCCTCTGAAGGAGCTCCGGCGATGATCGAACTGACACGCCTCAACGGCAACCCCATGGTGCTCAACAGCGACCTGATCAAGACCGCGGAAGCCTCGCCCGACACCATGCTCACCCTCATCAACGGCGAAAAGCTCATCGTGCGCGAGGACATCGGCGAATTGGTCGAACGTGTGCTCGCCTACCGCGCCCGCCTGCTGGCCGTGGTCGCCCGCCGCACCACCCATTTTGCCGACCTGGAGCGCGCTGTGGCGCTGTCCAGCCTCGGCGTCGACGGACAGGCCGGCGCCCCGCCGCCCAAAAACTAGCCGCTCCATGACCGCTGAGCGGACCGTCTGCCGCCGCGCCGCGCTGGAGCTTGGCGAGCCGATTTTCCCGATTCTTTGAGGAGCGTTTTTTATGGACAAGGCGAGTGTTGGCGGCGTGATTCTGGCGGTGGCCGGCATCGTCGCCGGTTTAATCATCGAAGGCGGCAACGTGGGCCAGATTCTGCAGCCTACCGCCGCCCTCATCGTCTTCGGAGGTACGCTCGGCGCGGTGCTGCTGCAATTCCCGCTGACCACCGTCGTGGCCGCTTTTCGCAGCCTGACGCACATCTTCTCCACCCCCCTCAAACAGGACGCGCAACTGATTAGGCAGCTGGTTGCCTTCGCCAACAAAGCCCGCCGTCAGGGCGTCGTCTCCCTCGACTCCGACCTGAAGACCATCCAGGATCCCTTTCTTAAACAAACCGTGATGCTCGCCGTCGATGGCACCGAGCCCGCCGATCTGCGCAAGATCATGCGCGTTTCTCTGGACTCCATCAACGACCAGGAGGAGCGCCTGCCCATGGTCTTCGAATCGGCCGGCGGATTCTCGCCCACCATTGGCATCCTCGGCGCCGTGCTGGGGCTGATTCAGGTCATGCACCACCTCGACAACATGCAGGAAGTAGGCCGCGGCATCGCTGTCGCCTTCGTCTCCACCATCTACGGCGTGGGCATCGCTAACCTCTTCTTCCTGCCCTTTGCCGGCAAAATGCGCATCCGCATCCACGACCACCATCGGCGCCGGGAGATGATGCTCGAGGGCGTCATCTCCATCCTCGAAGGCATGAACCCGCGCATGCTGGAGATCAAGCTCGGCGGTTTCTTCAACGAACCAGTCGGCGAAAGAAAGGAATCCGCCGCATGAGCCCCCTTGTCCCCAAAGGCCGCATCTCCCATGACCGCTGGCTGGTCTCCTACGCCGACTTCATCACATTGCTCTTTGCTTTCTTCGTCGTGCTTTACGCCTTCTCCAAATCCGGCCATCAAAAGCAGGCACAAGTCTCCGGCTCCATCGACTCGGCCTTTCGCGCCCTGGGCATCTTTCCCGACTCCGCACGCGGGCACATTCAATCCGCCGCCGCCTCAGGCGCCGATGAACCCGCCAGTCCTATGAACATCGTCACGGGCGAAGACCTCCTCGCCCCCGCCGAGGTCAAAGACGATTTGCAGCGCATTCAGCACGACCTCACGCAAACGCTCTCCAACCAGGTCGCCGCGCACACCGTTTCCATCCACATGGGCCGCGACGGTCTCGTCATCAGCCTGCGCGAGGCCGGCTTTTTCAACTCCGGCTCCGCCGATCCCAAGCCTGCGTCTCTCCCCACGCTGCGCGAGATCGCCGAAAGGCTGGGCAAGACGCCTTACGACCTGCGCATCGAGGGCCACACCGACAATGTCCCCATCCACAACGCCCAGTTCGACTCCAATTGGGAACTCTCGACGGCCCGCGCCGTCAGCATCGCCCGCATCTTTCTCGCTCTCAAGGCCATTCCGCCCGACCGCATCTCGGCCGCCGGCTACGCGCAATACCACCCCGTGGACAGTAACGCGACGCCCCAGGGCCGCGCCGAAAATCGCCGCGTCGATCTCGTCGTCATGCCTCGCACCCAAATCGATTTTGCCGCAGCCTCCGCGCCTCATTCCGCCGGCCCCTGGCGCAAAATCACGGACGAGTAGGCGGAGTTAGCGGCGTTAGCGGTGTTAGCGGAGATGGCGGAGAAAGCTGAGTTAGCGGGGCGCGCGTGAGCGGAGTTAGTGTCGGACCAGTTAGCGGCGATTCGATTCGCTGCAATCAAATGGACGGCTCGGCTTGCTCACACGAATCCTCCGAGTGCCCTGAGTCATAGGTTCATTCAACAATTAACCTGTCATCCTGAGCGTAGTTTGCCGCGTTTTTTGCGGCAAACGGAGTCGAAGGATCTGCGGTTGTTCTTCAACGAATTAATGACTCAGGACACTAGTTCTCCGACCACGTGAATTTGTTCCGGTTTAAATCTGAGCTATCCCAGGTTAGGCGCAAAAACAAAGACGCGCCGAACCTGGGGCATCCAGGATTTGGTACATCGTCAAGCGGTCAGGAACCTAGCTCCGCTAACTCCGCTAACCCCGCTAACTCCGCTCGCCCCTCACTCCACCCCCAGCACCTTCACAATCACCCGTTTCCGCCGCTGTCCGTCGAACTCGGCGTAGAACACGCGCTGCCAGGTTCCCAGGTCGAGCTTTCCACCGGTTACCGGCAGCGTGGTTTCATGATGCAACAACAGCGACTTCAAATGCGCGTCTCCGTTGTCCTCGCCGGTGCGGTGGTGCTTATAGCCGGGCCGCGCCGGCGCCAGTTCCTCCAGCCACTCGCCGATGTCCTCGATCAGCCCGCTCTCCAGATCGTTGACATAAACCGCCGCCGTGATGTGCATGGGCGACACAAAGCAAAGCCCGTCTTTTATCCCGCTGCGCTCGACAATCGCCTCCACCTCGTCGGTGATGTGCACCATCTCGCGCCTCTTGCGCGTCTCAAACACCAGATACTCGGTATGACTCTTCACATTCGCCTCCCGCGGCGCGCCGCTTTCCCGAGAAAATTTTGCAGCTGTTTCACCCACTATCCTAATGAAAGCCGTGACCGCAGTCTCCACAGTCGAATCCGCCCGCCGCCTGCGCCGCATGTACGGCCGCCTCGCCGCGGCATACGGCCCCCAGCACTGGTGGCCGGCGGAAACGCCCTTCGAAGTCGTCCTCGGGGCCTACCTTACGCAAAACACCGCCTGGAAGGCCGTCGAGCGCTCCCTGGCCAACCTCCGCGAGGCCGGCGCGCTCACCCTTGACGGCCTGCGGGCGCTTTCGCTCGACGAGCTGCGCCGTCTCATCCGGCCCTCGGGCTTCACCTCCCGCAAGGCCCCCGCGCTGAAGGCCTTCATCGCCATGCTCGATGCCGAGTTCGGCGGCTCACTCGATCTGCTCGCCGCCGCGCCCACGCCCGCCCTGCGCCAGCGTCTCCTCGCTCTGCCCGGCGTCGGCCCCGAGACCGCCGACGCCATCCTGCTTTACGCTCTCGGGGCGTCCGTCCCGGTCGCCGATGAGTACCTGCGCCGCATCGCCGAGCGCCACCAGCTTTTGTCCCTGCCGCCGAACTCCAAATCCCCATCCGTCTCCAAACATTATGACGCGCTCTCAGCGCTCACCCGCCAAGCCTTTGCGGCGGACCCAGCGCCGCAGCACGTCCATCTCTTCAACGAGTTTCATGCCCTCACGGTCGCTGTTGGCAAAGCGCATTGCCGGCGCGTTCAAAGCTGCGAAGGCTGTCCGCTTGCCCCGGACCTCGGCCGCCGCGGCCGCAAACGCCAAAGTTAGCGAACAGCGAACGAAGGACTGCTCTCGGCAGGCCGGCCTCGGCGGGCGTAATCTGACCTTATGAGCCAATCCACGCAACCACCTCAACTGAATCTCGCCCAGACCTCCGATTACCGCGAGTCCTACGCCAACAGCGTGCAGGTGCGCGTCAGCGTCTGGGATTTCCAGCTTGTCTTCGGACTGGCCTCCAGCGAAAGCCCCGAAAAGGTGAATATCCGCAACCACGAAGCCATCTTCCTCAGTCCGCAGCAGGCCAAAGCTCTCTGGAACGTGCTCGGCCAGAACCTCGCCCAGTACGAACAGGCCTTCGGCACGCTGAACCTCGAGCCCAAGAGCCATAACTTCCCGTCGGGGCCGGTGAATTAGAAACAGTGGTCAGTGGTCAGTGATCAGTGGTCAGTGATCGGAAGCCGGTGAATCGTCATCGCTGGCCTGCCGGCGAACACCTCATGAAGGAGCGGGTTTGCGGCTCAAACGACTCTTACTCCCGCGCCTCGACGCGCCGCTGCCGCTGTGGGTGATCTTTCCGGTGATCTTTGCGGCGCTCTACGCCAGCCACTACACGCTCCTGCGCCTGCCCTACTATTGGGACGAGGCCGGCTACTACATTCCCGCCGCTTGGGATTTCTTCCGCACCGGCTCGCTGATCCCCACCACGACGCTGAACAACGCTCATCCGCCCTTGGAGAGCCTCTATCTCGCCCTTTGGTGGAGGCTTTCGGGATTCGCGCCGGCGGTCACGCGCGAGGCCGTGCTTCTGGCTGCCTCGCTCGGGCTGCTCGCCGTGTGGCGGCTGGCCATGCGGCTTGTCGGCGTGCCCGCCGTCGCATTCTGGACGGTTCTGCTCACCGGCGTTTACCCAATCTGGTTCGCGCAAAGCACGCTGGCGCAGGCGGATATCTTTGCGGCCGCCTGTACGCTTTGGGGACTGGTCTATTCGCTGCCTTCGCGCAACCGCAACGCCTGGGCCGCCGCGCTCTGGTTCTCGGCCGCGGCGTTGTGCAAAGAGACCTCGATCGCCATTCCGCTTACGCTTGCCGCAGTTGGCTTCATCGAGGGCTTTCGCGAACGCACGACGCGGTCTCGCCTCTGGCGCGAAGCCGCGTGGCTGGCAAGCTCCGCTCTTCCGCTCGTCGCATGGTACATATGGCACTACGCCAAGACAGGCTACTTCTTCGGCAACCCAGACTACGTGCGCTACAACGCCGAGGCCACGCTTGCTCCGCTGCGCATTCTCGCCGCATTCGGCCATCGCATTCTGCACCTGACGGCGCACATGAATCTCTTCGTGCCAGTTGGGATTGCCTTGGCTTCGCTTCTCCTCGATCCTCGCCGCGACGCTGAAGGCCACGAGCGCGCACAGATCGATTCGCCGGTGCGGATGAGAATTTTTCTTCTGCTTCTGGCCGACGCCCTGCTCTTCAGCGTGCTCGGCGGGGCGCTGCTGACGCGCTATCTGCTGCCCATGTATCCGCTGGTGCTGCTGCTCGCGGTCAGCACTTTGTACAGGCGCGTTCCCTATTGGCAGGCTGTGGCTGTGCTTTCTGCCGCGGCGTTTGTGGCTGGGCTTTTTATCAACCCGCCTTATGGGTTCGCGCCGGAAGACAATCTCGCTTACGCTTCGGTGATTCGCATGGATCAGAAGGCCATTGCGCAGCTCACCAAACGCTATCCCGATGCGACGGTGCTCACGGCGTGGCCGGTTTCAGATGAGCTGACTCATCCCGAGCTCGGCTACGTGAAAGAGCCTTGGGACGTCGTGGCCATCGACGACTTCACCGATGCGCAGGTCGACCGCGCGGCCGCGGAGGCGCAGAAGTATTCGGCGGCGCTGGTCTTCTCGACTAAGTACGATCCGCCGCCATTGATCGACTTCGGTCCCTTCAGCGAATCGTTCGAGGAGCGCTACTTCGGTCTGCACCACGATTTGCCGCCTTCGACGATTGCGCGGCGGCTCGGCGGAGCGCTGGTCTGGCGGCGCGATCAGGGCGGCATGTGGATTGCGCTGATCCGCTTCAACCGGCAGCTTGAGGCGCGGAGTTTTGGCAGACGGCCGGACGCGAGGATTGAAGGATTGGCCGCGCAAAATTGCGGCTTAAGTGGGCTTTAAATTGGCTTAAATTGATTCGTGTCGCGGGGCCGTGACAGGCTCGTTCCGCCTCGCTGGGGTCGATGAGCGAAGAGGAACAGGAACGGGCCGTGACCGCTGCTGAACACGCGGTTGCCCATCTTCAGTAGCGGCTCCGGCAAAGAACTCCGCCGAGCCATCTCTACTCCCCCCTCGCACCCAGCGTCACAAACTGGCGGCATTCGCTCATTCCGAATGTTCGCGTATCTCGCGTGCGAGATCGTCCGCAAATGAGTCTCTTTCAGACTCCTTGATGAAGTCCTTTTGGGCGGGAATCTTATTCAGTATGTTTTGCGCTTTCCTAAACGCAGACATCGACGCGGGGTCGCGAGGCTCACCGAGCAAGAAGTAAATACGGAACCTATCGGGACTGTCCAACAGGTTTGCTGCACGGCCAAACCACCGGTTCGCCTTGTCGGGTATCGCGTTTGCCTCGACCAGGTCGAAGGAAACCGGCTCGTAAAGGTGCCAGACTTCGTTCTTCCACGACCTCTTGAACTCATAATCGAAGTTGGGCGCGATAATGCGGTGTGGTTTTAACAGCGGGGTGACGTTCCGGCGATCGAGAGGCTCGCGAAATACGCTCCATACATCGTCATCGTTGCGTGTGGTGCGCTCGCCATGAAGATAGGTCTCAACATGCCTGTGATACAGATCGGAAAAAGTTTGATTCAAATCTACACTCAAGCCAACACCAGCGTCAGAAAAGCGAAATGCGCTGTCGTCGGCCGGCAGAACCTGTGCCAGAATTGTCCCCAGGGTTGGAGGTTGATCGAATTTGAGGGGGGAATTGAACCGCTTCTCTTGAGCGCAGATTTGCGATTCAATATAGTGTGTGAGGTGGCGGAATCCGGGTCCGTCGATTTTGAGGAACATGTCGGAGATGCGAGCGTAGCTCTCTGTGCACCGCGCCCGAAGGAATCCCGAGTCGGGCGCGAACATCGCGACGCCGATGTTGACGAATTCTTGGGTCACGGTGTCGTGAACGTACCGCAGGACGCTAAATTGGTAGGCCATGTTCTTCATCCAAGTACCCTCCGGATCGAGCCGGCAAACTCCTCGGCATGATCCCTCACTGCCCGAAGATGCGTGACGATCCTCGTCATGCTGCTTTGATTGTCCCACTCGGGTGGCACCTCCGACACAATGCCGTCAAGGAGCTCATCCGACAGACCCGACAATGCAGCAACAAAACCTTCCAATTCAATGGGTTTCGACTTCAACCTCCCATAAAAGACGTGTTTCTCCAAATACTGTTCCCTGTCCACCGCCCACGGGCTAACCGGCGGGAGGACGGCGAGAAGAAATGAAAATGCAGCCTCATGGTCGAAAATTGTCAGGTCTCGAACGAACAGATTTGGATTGTCGTACTGCCGGTCAGGGTTTTGCAAGAGCGCGTCAAAGGCGAAGATCTCAGCGGCGGTCGCACGCTGATCCTCCATAATCGGCTTATCGACTGGCCAGGTGCTAACCCCAGTCAAATGCTTGGTGCCAAAATTGAGGCCTACACTGAGCTGAAGAGCGCCTCGGAGCGCTGGGAATTTATCTGAGATCAGATCGGCAAGTAACTGATTCAAATCGATAAGGGCCGGTTCTGGCGTTGTAAGCCCGAAATGGGCGGCCAGCTTTACGGCCAGAAATTCATTAACGAGCCCCGCTTCCCTGTTGTCGACCGTTCCTCGCAATTTGACTACATATTCGCCGGCGGACGCGCCCAGTTGGTCTGCGCAACCGCATAACGCAGGAAACGATCTTCCCGAGTCCATGAATCTCTGGCACTGCGTCGCCGTTAATCGCGGAATACTCGTCATTCATTTGCTCGCACAACCCAGTCGATACCGTGCATAAGGTGGCGGGGTAAGGCCGTTGCCGCCTACAGCGGCAAGCCGAGGTCGCCGATCTTTTGGCTCTTGAGGCTGTTGACCAAATCCTACAGTTTGTAGGCGGCGTCTTAGCAACTTTATTTAGGTTCCCCAGGCATCCAGAGTTACAAACTGGCACCTGTCTTCGTAGCGTGCTGCCAGCATTGCCGCCGCCGCCACCGAGGGGCCGCGGTTGCCGTGGCGGTCGCGGCGGTTGCCGTCGTGGAGGACGATGTTGGCGGAGCGGCCGCGCTGGGTGAGGCTCTCAATGCGCGCGGTGAGGCGGGCGGCGATGCGGCCGGCGGAGGGCTCGCGCCAGTCCGCGGTCATGGCGTTCCAGAGGACCGGCTGCAGGCCCAGTTCGCAGGCGATGCGGAAGACGGCCGGGCGGCGGGCGCCGTAGGGTGGGCGGAAGTAGCAGACGGGGACGCCGAGAATCTGTTCAAGCATGGCGCTGGTGCGGGCGAGCTCCTGGCGAATGCGGGCGGAAGAGACGCGGGACAGGTTGGGATGGGACCAGGAATGGTTGCCGACGAGATGGCCGGCGGCGGCCACCCTTCGCGCCAGGTCCGGCTCTGCCTGGGCAAAGCTGCCGAGCATGAAGAATGTGGCGCGGACGTTGTGTTCGGCCAGCACGTCGAGCAGGCGCGGCGTCCATTTGGGATTGGGGCCGTCGTCGAAGGTCAGGGCCAGCTCGCCGGGATGGGGCGGAGCTACCAGCGCCCGGCCGAAGAGCGTGGAGGCGGGCCAGAGGGATGCGTAGGCGAAGCCGCCCGCGGCGAGGCCGACTAGCCCGGCCGCGCCGAGGCCGGCGCATAGTCCTGTCTCGAAAGGCGTCAGCATTCCGCTTTTCAGTGTGCGGCCTGGGGTCGGGGGACCGCAAGGAACGCAGCCTCTGCTCCGCTGAGGCTTCCCACCCTTTTCACGATGAAGCTGTGAATAGGATGGGGCATTTATAGCGATTCCAGAGAAGTGTACCCACCTGTCGTGGCATCCCACCCATGCGACAGAAAAGAGTCGCATGGATGGGGCACAAAGTTTCGGGTAGAGGAACTGTGAGATCGCTATAGCGGTCGTGGCTTCCCACCCATGCGACGGAAAAGAGTCGCATGGATGAGACACGGGGCTTTGGGTGCTGCAACCATGAAACAGCTTTTGGAGGCTGGGTTTCGTTTAAATTTCCCAATTACCCCGGCTCGCGCCCTCAGGACACCATTGAATAGATAAACAAACCTATTGAAAAGCCGCCTTTCCGCCGACAACGTAATTAACGATTTGCAGGCGGGGCCAGAGACATGCTGCAGATCGACAGACCCCGGCGGGGAGGGCGCGGACGAGTGCAGACGGCAACAAAAGACGGCCTCCTGGTCAGCATGCCGTGGGCGCACCTGCGCCTGCCGCCGTTTCCGCAGGTTGCCGTCCGCGTGATGAAGCTGGCCAACGACGAGAATGTGCAGTTGCACCAGTTATGCGACATGATCTCGACCGACCCGGCCTTCGCCGGCGAAGTGCTGACCATTGCCAACTCGATGCTGTACGCGCCGCGTTTCCCGGCGAGCAGCGTTCTTCAGGCTGTGGCGGTTCTCGGCGCCAATCACCTTCAGGGACTTTGCATCACGGTGGGGGTGCGCGCTTATATGGGCAAGAATCTGCGCTTCCCTTCGCTGCGCAACCTGTGGCGCCATAATCTGGCGGGCGCGATGATCGCGCAACGGCTGGCTGCTCCGGGCTACATCGGCAAAGACACGGCCTACACATGCGGCATTCTGCACGACATCGGGCGGTTTGCCCTTGCCGTTATCCAGCCTAAAGAGTATGCGCTGCTTCTGGAGCGCCATCAGGGTTCGCCGGAGAGCATGCTCGAAGGCGAGCGCGATCTTTTCGGCTGGGACCACTGCGAGACCGGCAAACAGTTGATTGCCGACTGGAACCTGCCTGCGGAGTTCAACGATGCGGTCGGCGGCCACCACGCGCAACGGCGGACGGACGGCTCCTGGAACCTGACCGAGTTGATAAAAGTGAGTTGCCTGATGGCCGACGCGGCCGGCTTCCCGGCTTTTCCCGGGTGCGAGATCACGGCCTACCCGGAACTGCTCGAAGGGCTTCCCGCCCGCGAACGCCGGCTGTTCTTTCCCGAGGTCGAGCCGCTGGCGGCGGAGATTGCCGAGGGGATCGCGGCCGTCGAGGCGACGTAAACCTTAGGCCGCAATCAGCGACGCTTGCGCCGGTTCTTTGCCCTTTTTGCCTCTTGCCGCGGCTTTTTGCCGCCTGCGTGCAAAAAGGGGATGGGCGCCATGTCGGGGCCGATGCGCTTTACCACGGTGTCGATCATCTCGTAGCGAATGGTGCGCGGATCGACTGGCCTGGTGACGCCCGTGGCGGGGTTGACCGTCACATTCCGGCTGCCGGCGATCTCGAAGCTGAACGTGGGCACGGCGCCATCCTTCGTCTGCTCAAAGCCGGTGTGAACGGGAAGAAACCCATTGATCGGATGCAGGCGGAAGGCCGTCTCGTAGCGGTGGTGGCGCAGGCTCCAGGTAAAGATGCGCACCTCATTGAAGTCATAAGGCAGGCCGGACTGGTAGGGCGTCATTACGGTGAGGTACTCGGGCGCTTCGTGGTTGGGGAAGCTGGAGTCGGGGTCGCTGACTTTGGTGAGCATGTAGGCGCCCACGATGCGCTGGTCGCCGGCGTATTGCGCAATGTCGTCGGGCGCAATCACGTCCACGTGCGTGCCCAGCAGCCATCCGGTGCGGCCCTTTGCGTCGCGCGCCAGCCACCAGTCTTCCATTTCCGGCGCAACAGGCTGCGGCAGGCCGGGAACTGGCGCGGCATTGGCGGGCAAAGGTGCTGCCGGCAGAGAGCCCGGAGGCGGCGTTCGCTCGACGGAGGCGCGCTCCAGCAGTTCGACTTTGGTATTGGCCGGCAGCAGGTAAAAATGCTGCGTGGTGCGGCCGGGCGCCAGGTGCATGTAGAGCTCGACGTCCAGCGAAGCCGCGGCAACGATGGGGTCGTGCAGGTGATCGGCGGCCAGCTTTTGAAACTGGGCGTACATGGCGCCGTCGATGAGGGCGCTTTGCTCGATCCAGCCGATCTGTCCCTTCGGTGTCTTCACCTTCAAAAAGCGTCCGTCGCGCTCGATCACCTGGAGGGGCTCGCCATTGCTGACTTCGGCCACCCGATTGGAGACGGCGGCCACGCGGTCGTGCAGGTAGATGGCGCCGCGCTCGGAGACATAGACCATATCGCGCGGCGGCGGGTGAAACTGCCGGCAGCCGCAGACGAGCGCAAGAAAGCAAAGCGCCAGGAGAGAGGGCACAGAGGAAACAAAGCGTCGGCGCGTGAAAAAAGTATGAATTGGGAGTCGCGTATACACAGCGAATGGCGGCTGATTCGAGAATAACACTGCGGAGCCGGCCGGCAGCTCTCCATTTCCGGAATCCGACGGTTCAATAGGAAGAATCGAGGGGCGCGAGCCGGAAATAGCGTTGCGCGCGCGCTACGTCCTTGAGGATTTGCGCGCGCAGCGCCTCCGGCGAGGGCCACTCGATCTCGCCGCGCAGGCGAACGAGAAACTCGAGTTTGAGCGGGGTCTGCTCTGTCAATTCCACGGGCTCGAAGTTGAGGATGTGCGACTCAACGGCGAAAGACGGCGCGCCGAAGGTGGGGCGGTTGCCGACGTTGGTGACAGCCTGAAACCAGCGTCCGCCGATGGCCAGGCGTGTGACGTAGACGCCGAAGCCGGGCAGCAATCCGTCGTAGGGCGCGAGGTTCACCGTGGGCACCAGCAGGCGCGACCCGATGCCGCGTCCGTGCGCCGGTGTGGAGTTGACGGCAAAGGGGCGGCCCAGCATCCAGCGGGCGAGGCGCACGTCGCCCGAGGCGAGCAGAGCGCGGATGGCCGAGCTCGAAACCTCGAGTCCGCGCACGTGGACGGCCTCGTGGACGTGCATCGCGAAGCCGAACTGGCTGCCGAACCCGGCGAGCTCCTCAACCCCGGCGCGTGCGCCACGGCCGAAGCGGAAATTCCGGCCTTCGTGCAGTCCGCGCAGGTTGAGCGCTTCGACAAGAATTGAGCGCACAAAGTCCGGCGCCGGCATGGCTGCCAGCGCGGCGTCGAAGGGCAGCACCAGAGCCGCGTCAATGCCGGTGCAGCCGAGGAGCCGCAGCCGCTCGTCTATCGGCGTGAGCAGCTTGGGGGCGCGCTCGGGGCGCAGGAATTGCTCCGGGTGCGGATCGAAGGTGATGGCGACGGCGCTTGCGCCGAGTTGACGCGCCTCGGCTACGACGGCCGCGAGAATCTCCTGGTGGCCCAGATGGACGCCGTCGAAGTTGCCGATGGCGGCGACGGTGGGGCCGAAGGCGGGCGGAATCTGCGCCACGGAACGGTAAACGGCCAGGGCGCGGTGGGTGCTCATAGGGTTACGGGCACGCTCAGCCCGTCGTAAGCCAACTGGATGTCTTCAGGCAAGGCGCGATTGGTTTCTTCGTGGCCCAGGTCGTGGGCGATGTGGGTAAGCCAGGTTTGCCGCGCGCCGATGCGCCGCGCCCAGGCCGCGGCCTGCTCCAGCGTGGCGTGGCTGGGATGGGGTTTGTGGCGCAGCGCCGAGAGCACCAGCACATCCAGGCCGTCGAGAAGCGCAAAGCTGGGCTCGGGGATGGCGCTCACGTCGGTGAAGTAGGCGGCGCGGCCAAAGCGGAAGCCGGCGATCTGCTGGCCGCCGTGCATGACCGCCACCCGCAGGAACTCGACGCCGTGGACCGTGGTCCGCTCGCCGAGCGGCTCCAGGCGCACGCGGGCGCGGTTGGGATAAGTGGCGCGCGGGGAAAAGGTATAGCTGTAAATGCTCCGCAGCACTTCGGCGGTATCCGGCGCGGCGTAGAGAGGGATGGGGCCGCTTTCGCGGTTCATGGCGAAGCTGATGGGGCGCAGGTCGTCCATGCCGAGAATGTGGTCGGCGTGGGAGTGGGTGTAGAAGACGGCGTCGACGCGCTGGAGCCGCTCGCGCAGGGCCTGTTCGCGGAAGTCGGGGCCGGTGTCGATGATTACGACACGTTCGCGGTCGTTGTCTCCAGGATCGTTCCAGCGCACCAGCACGGAGGGCCGCAGACGCCGATCGTGGGGGTCTGGCGAGGTGCAGACCGGGCAATCGCAGCCGACGGTTGGAACGCCCA
The DNA here is from genome assembly GCA_050745765.1 of Occallatibacter sp. Taxonomy (GTDB): domain Bacteria; phylum Acidobacteriota; class Terriglobia; order Terriglobales; family Acidobacteriaceae; genus Telmatobacter. The sequence goes on from JBOGLX010000209.1 coordinate 84,016, forward strand.
TCGAGGTGCCCGAGCCTAGAAATGTGAGAGAACCTTGCATTGGCGCCTTAAAAGCAGGGAATAGGGAGTAGGGAATAGGGAATAGAAAGCCGAAATGCGGGAGGACGGTTGGTCCGTGGTCATGTCCGCAGTTTTTGCATGAGAGTTACGAGCATACGCGCTACCTCTTGAGAGAGATCGTCGGCCAGGCGCCGTTTTTCCGCTGATCCAAATCCCAGTCCTTCCGCAATTACAAGCTGAGTTTGCACCTCGCAATTGGATCCGCGTGCGTGGCCAAGAAATTGGACGTATTCTCCCTTGGTCGATCTTCCGTAGCCTTCCGCGATGTTACTGGCTACAGAAACGGACGCTCGCCTCAGTTGTTGCGTCAACCCGAACTGCTCGGAGTTTGGAAAAGTCGATGTGAGCTTGTAGACGGCCAGCGACATCTGAATTGCCCGCTGCCAAACGACGAGGTCCTTGAACGAATCGGCCACTTTCTTCTCCAGACTGTCGTTTTCTATTCCCTATTCCCTATTCCCTACTCCCTATTCCCTGCTTTTTACCGCTTTGGCGGGGGCACGCTTTGCAGGCTGATCATTTTGGTGAGCTCGAGGAAGGCCATGCGGGCGTCGAAGAGGGCGGTCTGCAGGACGTTATCTTCCTGGAGAGTGAGATTGCCTTTGCTTTTGTCTGCCAGGATGCCGAGAAGGTCGATGGTGGTGCGCGCGCCCACAATGTCGATGCGGGGCTGCTGGCCCTCCTGGGTTCCGGCGCCCATCTGCAGCATCGCGGTGAGGTAGAATTGCTGGACCAGGGCCTCGAAGGTCATGGGCGGCTGCGCGCCGGCGGCGGGGTTCTGGGCGCGGATCAGATCCTCAACGCGCTGCGCCGATTGGTCGTAGGCGGCCTTCTGCTCGTGGCTCTCTTCGGCGGTGGGCGGGGGCGGCAGCTCTTCGTCGAACATGGCGCCCTCGGCCTGCGGCGGCTCCGGCACGCGCGCGGTTTCGCCGCGGCCTCCGTTCACGACCAGGCGGGGGCCTGCTGCCGGCTCGGGTTGAACCTTTGGGGCCTCCGGTTCGCGCTCGGGCGACGGCTGGCTCTCCTTTTCTTCCTCCGCTTTGATTTTGCGGCGGTCGATGACTTCAAATTTGGGATGATCGCTCATAGTTTTTGTCTTCCTATCGGTCTGTTGTGATTCCTGTTCGATTCGATGCTTCGCTGCCGCAAAAATCTTTGGGGCCTACTCAGGGCTGCGCTTGTCCTGGGCTATTTTCGCAGCGTCCCTCCGGGACGCGGAGTCGGGGTACGTTCTGTCTTCCCAGGACGGCGCTGCGCTTGTCCTGGGCTATTATCCATGGCTCCCTCCGGGAGCGTGCGCCACGCTGCTCATCTTAAAGACTTGCACAAACTCACGTTGCGAGCGCCGGGGGCGCGGCGAGAATGTGCGCTGTTCCCTTCTGCGCGCCGGCTGAATATTGGAGCTCCTGAGTCTTTTCCTCGGCTTCGGCGCGGATCATGCCGAGGGCGAAGGTGCGCGGCCCGGAGCTGAGCGGCAGCTCGGCGGCGCTGGTGATCTGCCCGGCCACGGCGCCGTCTTCGAGCGTCAAATCCGCTCCGGCGGCCGGCACGGGGCCAGCCAGCTCGAGCGGGCGCAGATGCCGGTGTACGCTTCCCCGCGCGCGAATGCGCTCCACAATCTCCTGGCCCAGGTAGCAGCCTTTGTTGAAGTGCAGGGCGCGCATCTGCGCGGTCTCCTGAGGCAGATCGCGTTCGGCTATATCGACCCCGTAGAGAGGGATGCCCTCGGCGATGCGAAAGGCGTCGAGCGATGCGCATCCCACCGGGGAGGCGCCGGCGGCGCGGACGCAGGACCAGAGCTTGGCGAGGCCGGCGGTCGGCGTCCACAGCTCGTAGTGGGGCCCGAGCACTCCATGGCCGCGCAAAATTGTCAGGTCCCATCCGTTCCACTCCACGCGCTTGCCGGTCATGGGCTGCAGGAACGCGGGCAGTCCCACGCGGTCCAGAACCTCACCGGCCTGGGGGCCGGCAAGCCCTATAGCCGTCTCCGATCCCGCCTCGCCGGGCCGGTCCTCGCCAAGAGGAATCAGCTCCACGTCGTCCATAACGATGAAGCGGTTGAGATGGGCAAGGAGCTTGTCGAACTGATCGGCGGCGATTTCAAGCTCCAGGCCGGATTCGCCGGCGAAAGGCGTGCCCAGCAGGCGGTCGCCCGAGCCCGGAGCGTTCCTGTCGCCGGCAGCATCGGGGTTGCGGCGCAGCGGCGAAAGCTCCTCGCCGGCGCGCCAGACGGTCAGATCGCCCTGAATGCGGCCCTGCGCGTTGAGGACGAAGTTCCACGCCCCGGAGTTGGGAAACAGGTCGTTTACGGTGTTGGTGACCATGCCGCTGAGCCAGCGGAAGCGGTCCTGGCCACGGACGCTCACGCGGCGCATCCAGCCCAGGTCGTGGATGGCGGCGCCTGAGGCAAGCGCGGCTATTTCCGCGGCTGGCGCGTCCAACTGACGGGGGGTCAGCACGCCGCGGCAGGGGGCCAGTTCGTGAGGAATTCGGGTGGTTTCAAGCAAGGCGGCAAGCGCCGTGGGCTGTATGGTTAAGGTAAGGCCGGTTTCCGCCATGGGGATTCTCCGCTGCCCGCCCCAGTTCGCGCCGGGCAGCATCCTGATTATAGCCTTGGCGCACGTGCCTGAGCGCCGGGCTGCGGCTCGCGAATCGCGGTACACAGTTCGTAGTTCGCAGTTCGTAGCTCGCAGTTCTTAGTTCGCAGTTCTTAGTTCACAGTTCGTAGTTCGTAGCTCGTAGCTCGCAGTTCTTAGTTCACAGTTCGTAGTTCACAGTTTTTAGTTCGCAGTTCTTACTTCGTGGCTCTCAGTTCGCGGTCCTTCGCTTAGCAGCCCGTGGTGAAAGTCCGTTTTGAAAGGGCACGACTTTAGTCGTGCCGTAAGCCGCCCAAAATCAACGCGGCTTTAGCCGCTGAGGGAAGGTTTTTGCGGAGCTTCGATTTTCGTCACAGACTGTTACAGATTGTAGTTCAAGGTTCAAAGCCACCGGCGTGGTTCGATCTCATGGATTTCGAGCCTTCAACAAAATGGTGCTGTTGACGAAATCGCAAAAAACTGTGAACCACGAACTGTGATCTGTGAACTGTGAACTTCGAACTGTGAACTACGAACTGTGAACTACGAACTGTGAACTACGAACTGTGAACTACGAACTGTGAACTACGAACTACGAACTACGAACTGTGAACTACGAACTACGAACTACGAACTACGAACTACGAACTACGAACTGTGATTCCAATGGAAGAGCCGGGACGAGCCTTCGGGGAGCATCGATGAGAGAGCAGCGATCGGCGGGCAAACTGGTGCGGCTCGGAGTGTTCTGGGTAACCTCTCTCTGTCTTGCGGCCATGGCCGCCGGCGCGCAGCAGACGGAGAAAGGGGCGCCGGTCAATCAAGGTTCAGGCCAAGCTCCAGGCCAGGCTCCAGGCGCGCAATCGATCCCCGCGCCTCCCCACGCCGGCAGCGCGCCTGCGACGCACATCACTCCCGAGCAGGCCAAAGAGCTGTTTGCGTCGGTGGACGAGATCATGAAGTTCGCCTCCGGCGACTCCGGGCTGCCCATCAAGAGCCAGGTCAAGCGGCAACTGACGACGCGCGCCGCCGTTGAGCAGTACATGGAGGCAAAGTTCAACGACGACCAGGACTCCAAGCGGCTGGAACGCGACGAGATCGTGCTCAAGAAGTTCGGACTGCTGGACCGGGACTTTGAGCTCAAGCCTTTTCTGCTGGAACTGCTGAAGGAACAAATCGAGGCCTACTACGACACCAAGACGAAGACCGTCAACCTGCTGGATTGGGTCGCGCCCGACGAGCAAAAGCCGGTGCTGGCGCACGAGCTGACGCACGCCCTGCAGGACCAGCACTCGGACCTGGATAAGTGGGACAACCAGACGCCGGACGACGTCTCGACCACCGCGGCGGGCGACCAGGTGAATCTGGCCAAGGACGAGATGGACGACGCCCGCGACGCCGTCGCGGAAGGTCAGGCGACGGCCGTGATGATGGACTACATCCTGAAGCCGATGGGCAAAAGCCTGATCAAGGATCCCGAGGTTCTGGACATCATCCGCCAGCACATGAGCGCCTCGACGGACTCGCCGGTAATGGCGCGCGCGCCGCTGCTGCTCTCCGAATCCATGCTCTTCCCCTACCGCGACGGCCTCAGCTTCGAGCAGGACATTTGGATGGACGAGGGGCAGACGGCGGCGTTTGCCGGCACGCTGGACCGGCCTCCGACTTCGACGTGGGAGATCATGAATCCGATCGACTACGAGCGCAAGCTCATTCCGCCGATTCCGCTGCTGCCCAACATTCACCCGCTGGTAGACAAGCTTTACCGGCCATACGACATCGGGCAGGTGGGCCAGCTGGACGTGAAGATTCTGTCCCAGCTTTTCGGGGGAGAAGATACTTCGCGCGATCTGACTTCGGCGTGGGACGGCGGGCTCTACTGGGCCGGCCAACTGCGCAGCGCCACCACCGCGGCGGAGCAGGACACGACCAGGTCGCTGGCGCTGTTTTATCTCTCGATCTGGCGCAATCCGGCCTCGGCGCGGGAGTTCGCGCGGATGTACGCGAACAACCTGGGGCGCAAATACCTGTCCGTCAAGCCCGACGCGGCGGCGCAAAGCTCGGCTTCCGGCGAGGACGGCGACGTTGAACAGGACTTTGTCACCGAGGAGGGTCCGGTGACGATCACCACGCGGGGCAGCATGGTGTTTGTTGCCGAGAGCTTCCCGCTCGACCTGGCGCGCAAGCTCACCAGCCTGATCCTCGACGCACAGGGCGGAGGGGCGATGCAGATGACGCTGCTGGCTAGGCCGGCGTGGCTATTTGCGCGGCCCGAGGGTTTGGCCGGCGTGCCCGCGGACCGGCTGGGCGAGCCGCTTTCGGCCGGGTTCGTCCGCTTCTTTTCGCACTGCGGCGTGATGAAGTCCGCCGTGGAGGCGGAGATGGACGCGGCGGGCTCGGCTGAGCGCAGGTAAGTTCGAATTACGGACTTCCTGCTTTCGAACTCGGCGATTGCCAATCCCAGGTCTCAAAATCGAGCCCCTTCGACAACCCCAGGGCGGGCTCCGGGGCGTCGCACAGGATCAAGGCTCGTCTTTTTGCACAAAGTATTCTTCGAGGAGGACGGAGACGAGCACCGCGGTGGGCACGGAAACCATGGCGCCTACTACGCCGGCGACGGCGAAGCCAAGAAGCAGCGCCACGATCACGGCCAGGCCGGAGATTTGCACGCGGGTCTGCATGATGTGGGGGGTTAGATATGAGTTTTCGACCTGCAGATAGACGACATAGAAAATGGCGACGCCCAGGACGCGGCCCCAGGAGTCGAAGGCGGCAACAATGAGGGCAAGAGCGATAGAAACGGCAGAGCCTAACACCGGCACAAGATTGAGCAGCCCGGCCAACACACCCAGCGCATACGCGTAGCGAAGATGGAGCGAGACGTAAACGATGGTGCTGGTGACGCCGAGGATCAGCATCAGGCTGCCCTGCCCCAATAGCCACTTGCCCATCCTCGCCTCGGCGCGGCGCAGGGCATCGTCCAGGCGCACGCGGTGGCCGAGAGGGAAGAATGAAAGGAGCCATCGGTAGGTGCTCTCGCCTTCCAGGATGAAGTAGACGGTGAGGATAAAGCCCATGACGATGCCGGCGAGCCTTCCAGCCAGGTCCTTGACCGAAAGCAGTAAATAGGCCGTCGCGTGACTGGCGAAAGCCCCGAGTTGCGCGCTCAACTGGGCCGTATTCAGGTGATCGAGAATGGGGATGCCCCGGAGATTTGCGACCGCATTGGGGCCGAGGGTGGCGCGACTACTGCTGAAGCCTTCGAGGTCGTGAATCACCGGCGGGAAGGCAAGATACGCGAAGGCCGCGAGTACGGCGGCCAGGGCGACCAGAAGAAAGAAGATGGCGGCCGCGCCTTTGAAGGGCCGCCAGCGGCCCAGGCGAATCTGGGATGTGGCGCGCACGATGGGAGAAAGCGCGACGGCGAACAGTGCGCTGACATAGAGAAGCACGAGCACGCCGCGCACCAGCCACGCAACGTAAGCTGCGGCGGCCAGGGCGAAGGCGAAGACGATGTCGCCGTGGAAATTGCGCCGTTTGGGCATTGCCATGCGCGAATCCTGGAAAGCAACAGAACAGGGAGTAGGGAATAGGGAGTAGGGAATAGCGAATAGGGAATAGGGAATAGGGAATAGGGAACAGGGAGCAGATTTGCCCGCCATTCCTCCCTCTTTTTCCATGCCTGTTCAGTCAAGCCCCGAGCGAGCGTACCGATTGAACCAACGCAAAACCCAATTCCCTATTCCCTATTCCCTATTCCCTGCTTTACTGCCCGCCCTTCCTCCCTCTTTTTCCATGCCTGTTCAGTCAAGCCCCGAG
>JBOGLX010000210.1:0-37553 GCA_050745765.1 Occallatibacter sp.
GCTCATAATAAGCAGCTTAAAAGATCTCGCCCGGCGCAAAACGCTGAAAATCAAGCGATTTCTAAGCCTTTTTAAGCCAACTTAAGGCCCTCGAAAGCCGTTTTAAGCGGAAATAAGGCCGATTTAAGGGTAGATAACGACTTGGCCGCCGCGATCAATACCATTCAAGGAACTCCGGCGCCACAGGGTTTTCGAACAGCGAAGAGTCCTGGGTCACGATCGTGAGCCCCGAAGGCGTAACGAAGTAGCGCACCTTGTCCTCGGCCGCATCGTAGCCGATCACCGTGCCCTCGGGAATGTGTACGTAACGGTCTGGCTCGGGGTCTGAGTCCTGCCCGATAACGCGCCCCTGTCGCTTACACTGCATTCATCATGGGCTTGCACGAACTGCTGCCATGTCTTGCGTTTGCCGCGCTACCGGGCGCAGGCGGCCGGCTTGCCGAGTGGCAGGTGGCGGCGGCCTGCGCGGTCTTCGTGGTCAGCTACCTGGTGTTTGCGCTGGGCAAGCTGCCGGGGATGAAGATCGACCGGCCCGGCATGGCCATTATAGGCGCGGTGCTGATGGTGGCCTTCGGCGTGGTCACGGCGGGTGAGGCGCTCAGCTTCGTCGATTTCGACACGCTGGTGCTGCTGTTCTCGATGATGCTGGTGGTAGGCTGCCTGCACCTGGCGGGGTTCTTCGAGTGGATTGCGGCGCTGGCGGTGCGGCGGCTGAAGCCGCAGAGCCTGCTGCCGGCGATTGTCTTTCTGACCGGCGCGCTCTCCGCGTTTTTCGTCAACGACATCATTTGCCTGGCCATGGTTCCGTTTGCGCTGACGGCGGCGAAGCGGATGGGATTGAAGCCGCTGCCCTACATGGTGGCCGTGGCCACGGCCTCGAACATCGGCAGCGTGGCTACGATCACCGGGAATCCGCAGAACATATTGATCGGATCGTACTCGGGGATCACCTACAGGGCGTTTCTCGGGCATCTGGGCCCGGTGGCGGCGATCGGGTTGGTGGTGGACTGGCTGACCATCCGGTGGATCTTTGGAAAGGAGCTGGGGGACGATGCGCTAAGGCCCGACCAGGCATTCCCGGACAAGGCGTTCCCGGACGACGCAATCGTTGTCCCTTTGAATCCCGAGGGAGCCGCGCGCGGATTTGCCGGCGAGACGCCGCACGTGAACGCACGGGCTTTGCGGCGGGCCGGGGTGGTAGCGGCGCTGGTGCTCATCGGGTTTCTTGCCGGCGTTCCGCCGGCGATGATGGCGGCGATTGGCGCGGCGCTGATGCTGGTGACGTGGAGGGGTAATCCGCGGCTGGTCTACGACGAGGTGGACTGGGGCGTGCTGGTGTTTTTTGTGGGATTGTTTCTGATTGTGGGCGGGGCGGAGAACGCGGGGCTGACGCATTACCTGTTCGACGGCGCGCGGCGGCTGAATATGCAGAATGCAGGCGTGTTTACGGTCGTGACGGCTTTGCTTTCGAACCTGGTGAGCAACGTGCCGGCGGTGATGCTGCTCAAGCCGCTGGCGCCGGGGTTCCACAATGCGCGGAGCGGATGGCTGGTGCTGGCGATGGCAAGCACACTGGCCGGGAACCTGACGATTACCGGCTCCGTGGCGAACCTGATTGTGGTGGAGCGAGCCAAGGACGAGGTTCATGTTGGCTTCTGGGATTATTCGCGTGTGGGGATTCCGGTGACGGTGGTGACGCTGACGGTGGGGTGGGCGTGGCTGAGCTGGGTGCGGTGATAGGGGTCCGCGGCCCTACCGACAGAGGGACTGCCAAGGGCAAGACCCCTCGGCAAGCACTCTGGGGCGAAAAACGCTTCTGGTCACGAAGGCCAGACTTCGGTATGATAAGCATTGGCCGATTTGGCGGGTTTGGAGGTGGGACAACTTTGGCCGAGGTTCGTGTACAGGAAGGCGAGCCGCTCGAAAATGCGCTGCGCCGGTTCAAGCGCAAGGTACAGCAGGAGGACATCATCAAGGAAGTGAAGCGTCACTCCTACTACCTGAAGCCCGGCGAGAAGCGACGCGTGAAGGCAGCTTTGGCGCGCAAGCGGAATCGCAAAAAGGCACGTAAGGAACAGGATTAATACGACGAATCGCGATCGATACCCCCCCCAGGGCTCCTGGAATTCTCAGCGAGCGGGAGCCACCGGGATTATCCGGTAAGAGCCGGGGCGGATCATCGCGATTCTTGCATTTGGCGTTGATTGTTGTCCCTGCGCATAGCGCGTTCGTTGCTTTCTCGGTCTGCCGGCTGTTGCGGTTTGACTCTTCTACGCCGCTCCGTTAGATGCGGCCCGGGCCCCTTGTTGTGATGTTCGAACTGAGACAGGGAACCTGGACGGCAAGCTACTCGCAGCCACGGCCGACTACGGTGTACCTCCCTGTCTGGGAAGCCGGTCATGGAATTCACCGATCGAGTGCTCAAGTGCATCGACTGCGGCGCCGAGTTCGTCTTCACGGCCGGCGAGCAGTTTTTCTTTCACGATAAACAGTTCAAGAACGATCCCAAGCGCTGCAAGCAGTGCAAAGCCAGGCGCGGAAGCGGCGGCGTGCGGGTTCGGGCGGAAACGCGAACCACCTGCTCGGAGTGCGGTGCGGCCACCACGGTCCCCTTCAGGCCAACGCAGGGCAGGCCCGTGCTGTGCCGTTCATGCTTCCAGAGGCAGCAGAACAAGCCTCCGGAGCCTAGCGTAGCGCCGAACTGAACAGCAGGTCGCCCCGGAAGCCGGAGGCGCACAAGAGCGGCCAGTTGCGCCCAGTGACGTTGGCTGTGGAAGAGCATGTGCGCGGCCACTTTGCGGCGGGAGACGGTGCGCTGCTCTGGCGGCATCCAGTTGAACTCCAGGACATAGGAGAGCAGCTCTTCGAGAGCGATCCCTGCGCTCATACTTTCCTCCTCGCCCGATGACCGATGTCGCGACGATAATACATTCCGTCGAAATGAATCTCTGCCAGGGCCTCGTAGACGCGGGCCAGCGCCTCGTCCAGCGTGGCGGCGGCGGCAGCGACGCCCAGCACGCGCCCGCCCGCGGTCAGGAACTGCCCGTCCGTCAGCGCGGTTCCGGAGTGGAAGATTTCTACGCCATGAACGCGCGCCGCCTCGCTCAGGCCGGAGATAGGCAAGCCCGTCTTGTAGCTGCCGGGGTAGCCGGCCGAGCTGGCGATGACGCACGCCGATGCCCCCGGCGTCCAGCGCAGCTCCGTGCCGCAGAGCTTGCCGTCGACGCAGGCTTCGAGCGCGCCGATCAAATCACAGTGGGGGTCGCTGCCGGGGTCGCTTTCGAGGCGCATCGCGATGGCCTGCGCTTCGGGGTCGCCGAAGCGCACGTTGTACTCGAGCACATGCGGACCGCGTGCGGTCATCATCAGGCCGCAATAGAGGACGCCGACGAACGGCGTATCCTCGCTGGCCATGCCATGGATTGTGGGCTCGGCGACGTGGCGCAGAATCCACTCCGTCATGCCCGGATCGAGCATCGTGTCTGTGGAGTAGACGCCCATGCCTCCGGTGTTGGGGCCAGTGTCGCCCTCGCCGATGCGCTTGTGGTCCTGCGCGGGGACGAGCGGGACGACGTGATTCCCGTCGCTCAGGCACAGGAAGCTGATCTCGTCGCCCTCGAGGAACTCCTCGATGACGATCTGCTGTTCCGCCGCGCCGAGGAGCGCTCCTGTGAATAGGTTCTCGGCCGCTTCGAGCGCCGTATGCCGCGACGGGCAGATAATGACTCCTTTGCCGGAGGCGAGGCCGTCGGCCTTGACCACAATGGGCGGGTGAAACATTTCGACGGCCTTCTCGGTCTCGGCCGCGTTGGAGCAGACGGCGTAGTTGGCCGTGGGAATGTTGTGCCGCTGCAGGAAGCGCTTGGCGAAGCCCTTGCTGGTTTCGAGCATGGCGGCGTCGCGCGTGGGGCCGAAGACGCGCAGGCCGCGTTCCGTGAGCGCGTCGACGATGCCCAGCGAGAGTGGCAACTCCGGACCGACAATGGTGAGGCCGGGTTGTTCGGTCTCAGCCAGGGCTGTCATCGCGTCCAGGCTTTTGAGGTCCACGGAAATGCAGCGCGCGATCTGCGCCATGCCGCCGTTTCCCGGCGCGCAGACGACTTCAGTTACGCGCTCGCTGCGTTTGGCCGCCCAGGCGAGCGCATGTTCCCGCCCGCCGGAACCAAGGATCAAGGCCTTCATGACTGCACGCCTTCCGCCCCGGCTAGCGCCGAGGCCCGAAAGTTTATCGTCGGCAACGGGGGGTCGGGAAGTCAAACGGGCGCGGCAGATGAGGGACAATCGACGTATAATCCTGCCATGCTGAAGCGCCTCTATATCGATAATTTCCGCTGCTTCGTCAATTTCGAGTACAAGCCGGAGCGGACGCAACTGCTGCTGGGAGCCAATGGCAGCGGGAAGTCGTCGCTGCTGGAGGTGGTGCGCCTTCTGAAGGAGTTCCTCAAGGGTAGAGACATCCCCTTTAGCCAATCGTCGCGCACCCGTTGGCAGGATCGTCCCTTTCAAGTCTTCGAGATTGAAACCGAAATTGGCGGAAAGGTCTACGATTATCGAGTTGAAATACACTATTCCGCTAGATCGAAAGCTCCGTCGGTCAGTTTAGAAAGGCTAACGGTGGATGGCAACTCCGTGTTCGAACTCGAAAACGGCGAGATGCGGTCCCGCAACACAAAAGGAAATCGCTTTACGAGCTTTCCAAGGGGCGAGGCTGCAGAGTCGTCGCTTTTGTTAGCTTCTTACGGAAACCCGCAAGTCAGCGAGTTCCTCAAGTGGATCAATTCTGTTCACTGCTTCAAGATCGACGCATACGAAGGCAAGATGGACGAAGTTGCCGATGCCGAAGATTATTATCCGGACTTCGAGTTGGAAAACCTTGCCGGATGGTATCGCCACTTGCTAGAAGTGGACATGGCTGCTAACGACAGTTTCAGAAATTCGCTTCGAGAGGTGCTTTCGGGGTTCCAATCGTTATGGTTTTCGACGGAGGACGATGGAGTCAAGAGGCTGCGCGCAAATTTCATCTCGCCCGTCAAAGAAGGGATTACGCTCTCCGTTCGTGAACTCTCTGATGGCCAGAGGTGCTTGGTCGCCCTCTACATGGTGCTTCACTTCCTCATCGCCAAAGGCCACACGGTCTTTATCGACGAACCGGACAACTTCATCTCACTGCGCGAAATTCAGCCTTGGCTATTAGAGGCAGAAGTGGCCGTGGACGACAGCAGGGGGCAACTCATTCTTATCTCGCATCATCCCGAGATTCTCAACCAGTGGGCCCAGGAATCCGGCTTGCGCTTTTTCCGGGAAGAGAACGGGCATGTGCGTACTGAGCCTTTCAAAACCGACCCGGATGGCCTGCTCCAGCCTTCAGAACTGATCGCAAGAGGCTGGGAGAATGAGTAGGCCGTCGCTCGTAATCGTCCTGGCGGAGGATAAGCGGCAAGGACAATTCATCTATCGCTATCTCAAGCGCGCGGGCGTCCGGTCCGACATTAGGCTTATTCTCTCGCCTTCCGGCCGCGGCTCCGCGGAGCAGTGGGTGCGAAAGAGTTTTGCTGTTCAGGCACAAAAGTGCAGATCGAGACATGCGAAAACAGGTCTGTTCGTGATGCTCGATGCCGACCGTGAATCGGTCGCAAAACATCTCGCGGAGTTAGATAACGCATTGGCCGCGCAAAGCCAGCCGAAGGTGGACCCGGCGCACGACGCCATCGCTCGCCTCATTCCCAAATGGAGCATCGAAACCTGGATTCTCTATCTCAGTTCCGAGGGCGCCATCCAACCTCCAATTACGGAAGATAAACCATACAAAAAAGCCAAGTCGTCTGATGAATGGACCAATTTGATTCCGGCTGGCGCTAACGTGCTCCTCGCGTGGACCCGCAGAGATTCCGTCGCGCCCGACAATTTCCTTGATTCCCTCCGCATCGGTCTTCAGGAAATCCCCCGCGCCTTGCCCTCAGGTCACTGACTCCCATGGTCGAAACCCGCATCAAGCCGCACTACCAGCAGGTGGCCGAGAAACAGCGGCGCGACGAACAGCGGCGCCTCTATCGGCGCAACCAAGTGATCGGGCTGGTGCTGGTGGCCGCGGCCGTTTGTGCATGGTGGCTATTCCATACGAATCCAAAATGGATCTTTCCGGCGGGCTGGTGGCGGCCGTGAGCGCTGCGCGCGGCGGAGCACTGGTGGAGAGCTTGGAGCCGCTGGCCGTGATTCTCTTAGGACCAACCGGTAGCGGCAAAACTGCACTCTCGCTGGCCCTCGCGGAACGGTTTGCCGGCGAGATTGTCAGTTGCGATTCGGTGGCTGTCTATCGCGGCATGGACGTGGGCACGGCGAAGCCGACGCTTGAAGAGCGGGCACGCGTGCCGCATCACCTGATCGACGTCGCTGACCCGAACCAGCCTTTCACAGCAGGCGACTACAGCCGCGTCGCCCGCGCGGCGCTCGGGTCGATCGTCGCGCGCAACCGAATCCCCATCGTTACCGGAGGAACCGGGCTTTATCTCCGCGCCCTCACTGAAGGCCTGTTCGCCGGCCCTCCGCGGCAGGAGGGTCTGCGCGCCAGGCTAATGCTTAAGGCGCAAGCGCGTGGGGGCGTCTGGCTGCACCGCGTACTTGCGCGGCTCGATCCCGCATCGGCCGCGCGCATCCACGCCAACGACACACCCAAGCTGATCCGCGCCATCGAGGTCTGCCTGGCTGCGCGCCGGCCGCTCTCCGAAGTGCTGGCGCGCGATCCGCTCGTCGGCTTCCGCCTGCTGCGCGTCGGCCTCAACCCGCCGCGACAGGAACTGTATGCGCGCCTCAATCGGCGCTGCGCGCAAATGTTCGCGGCCGGCCTGGTCGAAGAGACGCGTGGGCTGCTCACGCGCTACGGGCCGGTGAAGGCCCTGGACTCGCTCGGCTATCGCCAGGCGTGCGCCGTGCTGGACGGGTCGTTGACTGAAGACGCCGCGATTGTAGCCGCGCAGCAGGGACATCGCAACTACGCCAAGCGGCAGTTGACCTGGTTTCGGCGCGAGCCGGAGGTGCGGTGGATTGAGAGCTTCGGCGACGAGGAGGAGACGGTGCGCCTGGCCGGGGCACTGATTCATACCGCCTGCAAAGATCCACAAACTTGAGTTCCGGCGCCTGCCGGGGCCGTTCATGAGGATGCGGGCGGCGCGTCATCCGGCGTGGGCGGGCGCCGCGCGCAATACATTCCGATGCCTGGCCGGACAACGAGGTGCACCAGATCGAGCCCAGCGTGCAGACCGGCTGCGACCCACAGGCTCCCGCTGGCCAGATACACGACGGTGAAAAGCAGGCCGAGCACCGTCGTAGCCGCAACGCCAAGTGGGCCCTGGTAGATGTGGGTCACTCCGAACAGCAGCGCGGCCAGCAGGAAGGCCGCCAGCCAATCGACGTGCAATTCAATGGCGAGCAGGGGAAGAAAGAGGCGGAAGAAGACCTCCTCGCTCAGGCCAGCGTTCAGAGAGAGCGCGGCGGTGTGGACCAATTCGGCCTTATTGCGCGGCATGAGCGGCTCGACGCTCCCAAGAACCAGCGGCGGCCGGGGGCGCTTTCGCCGCGATGCAAGAAAGATGCCCAGGAGAATACCGGCCACTACCGAGCTGCCCGCTCCAGCCAAAAGCGCCGTAATGTTTTGTCCGACGGGCAGATGGGAGCGCAAGGCAAGCGCAGCGGGCCCAAACCGCGACGGGAAATGGATGGGTGCGGTAATTTGATGAAGGACCGCCAGTCCCAGCAGCGGATACAGGAAAAAGAGAAGGAAGCCGGTCGCGATCCATGTGCGATAGCGGCGCTGGCGGTCTTTTGTTGCGGTCAAGCGGCGGAAGGCTTGGTAATCGACTAAGTCGTGACGGATGAAATAGATCAGCATGATCACGCTGAAAACGAACAAAACTGCAGGCATGGTGTGACCATAGCACAGCCCGTGAACCGGGCTGCCGGAGGACGTGCCCCGGAAATGGAACGAAATTTCCCCGATTGGAGGCCAGACTTGAGGCAATTCAGGCCAAGGAAATTTAGACTAACTACGTGGATAGGGTGTCTCCGCGCAAAGCGGAGACGCTGGAATGGAGCTTTCCTTGCCAGAGACGAATGCGGTGACGATCTACGACGTCGCGGTGATAGGCGGCGGGCCGGCCGGCTACACGGCGGCCATCCGCGGCGCCGAATACGGCCTGAAAGTGGCGCTAATCGACGCGTCTCCCAGGCTCGGCGGCACGTGCCTGCACGTGGGCTGCATTCCCACCAAGGCGCTGCTCTTCAACGCGGAACTTTGGGACCACCTGAAGAATGCGACGGAGTACGGAATTGGGCTGGGCGAGAGCGGGCCGACGCTCGACTGGGCTGCCGTGCTCAAGCGCAAGACCGCCATTATCGACCGGCACGTCAAGGGCCTCGAATTCCTGATGAAGAAGCACAAGATCGCCGTCATTCCCGGCTACGCGCGGCTTACCGGACCGGCGAAAGACGGCGTACATACGCTCGACGTGGCGGCGGCGGGCAAAGGGGCGCAGGAAGTGGGCCCGGTCAATCAAGTCAATCCTGTCAAGGCGAAGAATGTGATTCTCGCGAGCGGCTCCGAGGCGAAACTGCTGCCGGGGCTCACAGCCGACGATACGATCCTGACCAACATCGAGATTCTCGATCTTGCCCAGCCGCCCAAGTCGCTGGTGATCATCGGCGCGGGCGCGGTGGGCGTCGAGTTCGCGTCGATCTTCCGCAGCTTTGGCGCGGAGGTGACCATTCTCGAATTTCTTCCGCGCGTGGTTCCGGTGGAAGACGAAGAGGTTTCAAAGGAGCTGGCGCGCGTGTTCCGCAAGCGCGGGATCGAGACCGAGACCGGCGCGAAGGTCGAGAAGGTGGAGAAGACAGACGCCGGTGTGAAGGTCACTTACACCATGTCGAACGGAAAGACGCAGGTGAAGGATGCCGAGAAGGTGCTGGTTGCCGTGGGCCGCGCACCGCAAACTGCCGGCGTGGGCCTTGAGAAGACAAAAGTCGAGCTCGACCGCGGGTTTGTGAAAGTCAACGAATGGCAGGAGACGGCCGAGCCGGGCGTTTACGCTATCGGGGACATCGTGGCCGGGCTGCCGCAGCTTGCGCACTCGGGCTCGATGAGCGGCATGGTGGCCGTGGCCAGAATCGCCGGCCGTCCCTGCCGCCCGGTGCGCCGCGACCGCATTCCGAGCTGCACTTACACCGAGCCGCAGATCGGCTCGGCGGGCCTGACCGAAGCGCAGGCCAAAGAGAAGGGCTACGAAGTGAAGCTGGGCAAGTTCCCGTTCGCCGGCAACTCCAAGGCCACCATCGTGGGCAGCCACGACGGCTTCGTAAAGATCGTCGCCGACGCTAAATACGGCGAGATTCTGGGCGTACATATCATTGGGCCGCAGGCCACGGAACTGATCGCCGAGGCCGTCGCCGTGATGGAACTCGAAGGGACGGTCGAGGACATGATGTTCACGGTGCACGCGCATCCGACGCTGTCGGAAGCGATGCTCGATGCGTATGGAGCGGTGGAGGGGATGACGATTAACGCGTGACGCAGCGAGTTAGCTGGGTTACACGCGGTCCAGTTCGGCGAATACCTCGTCCAGAACAATTCGGATGGGCGTTCCGGGGACGGCAAGCTCGCCGTTACGAACCAGCTCAAGGCCGTTCGGCGTGCCGCGATAGGCCACGCGCGCATCGGGATCGATTACCCATACGTGCGCGATTCCGAACTCGAGATACTCCGCGGCCTTCGCAGCGGTCCGGCGCAATGTGTCCTCCGGCGACTGGATTTCGATCGCGATGAAGGGCGGATGTGTAAGGATTCGCTCCCGCGGCGCGCCCGCTCGAAGAACGGTCAGATCCGGAACCCGGAAGCGATCAGGCTTGAGCTGAATCCGCTGTTCGGAGACGGCAACGATTCCCCATTCGACCCGGTGGCTCACGAAAATGCTGCCCAGGAACAACTGAAGGAAGGAATGCTCGAACTCGCCCAAGGTGCGCTCCTCGACAACCCCATCCACGTACTCGCAGTCGTGCTCGAATACCATCGAGAGATACTCTTCGGCGCTGACTGATTTGTCGAAAACGGGCTGCGTTGCCATGAAGACAGTATCCTCCGAATGCGCGGATTTCGCCAGAGTTCCCTTACAACTCCGTCGACTTGCTCTCCACCAGCCTCTTTGCCTTGGCAATAAACTCACTCAGCGGTATCGATCCCTGATCGCCCTTGCCGCGCGTGCGTACGCTGACCGCTCCGGTCGTCTCTTCCTTGTCGCCGAAGACAAGAATGTAGGGCGTCTTCTGGTTGGCGAAGTCGCGGATTTTGGAGTTCATTTTTTCGTTGCGGGCGTCGGTCTCCACGCGGAAACCGGCGGCTCCAAGCTCCGACTCGACCTTCTTCGCGTAATCCTGATGGCGTTCGCTGATGGGCACGAGACCGATCTGCAAGGGCGCGAGCCATAGCGGAAACGCGCCGGCGTAGTGCTCGATGAGCACGCCGAAGAAGCGCTCGACAGAGCCGAACAGGGCGCGATGCACCATCACCGGCTGGTGGCGCTCGCCGTCTTCGCCCACGTATTCGAGATCGAAGCGGGCCGGCAGATTGAAGTCGAACTGCACCGTGGATAACTGCCACAGGCGGCCGAGCACATCCACCAGCTTCACGTCGATCTTGGGGCCGTAAAAAGCTGCCTCTCCAGGGATGGTCTTGAAGGCGATCGCTTTTCGCCGCAGCGCGCTTTCAAGGCTGCCGACGGCAAGCGCCCAGTTCTCGTCCGAGCCGGCATAGTGCGCGCGGTCGTTCGGGTCCCACGTGGAAAGCTCGACCTTGAACTCCTCGAAGCCGAAGGTCTTCAGCACCGCCTCCGCAAAGTCGATGCAGGCCACGACTTCGTCCTCGATCTGGCTCGGCATACAGAAAATATGCGCGTCGTCCTGGGTAAATCCGCGCACGCGCAGAAGGCCGTGCATGGTTCCCGACCGCTCGTACCTATAAACATTGCCTAACTCGGCATATCTTGCGGGTAAGTCGCGATAACTCTTCGGCGAATTCTTGTAAATCAAAATATGGAACGGACAATTCATCGGTTTCATGCGATAGTTAGCGTCGTCCAGTTCCATGGGCGTGAACATATTCTGCGCGTAAAATCCCTCGTGCCCCGATGTCTGCCACAGGTTCACGCGCGCCACGTGCGGCGTGTAGACGAGCTGATAGCCGCGCCGCAGGCACTCGTCGCGCATCCAGTCTTCCATGATCTTGCGGATCATTGCCCCTTTGGGATGCCAGAAGATCAGGCCGGCGCCGGCAAGCTCCTGAATGCTGAACAGGTCGAGCTGTTTGCCCAGCACGCGGTGGTCGCGCCGCGCCGCTTCTTCCAGCCGCTTGAAGTGCTCGTCCAGATCCTTCTTCGAGAAGAAAGCGGTGCCATAAATCCGCTGCAACTGCGGATTTTTTTCGTCGCCGAGCCAATAAGCGCCGGCCAGGTTCGTCACCTTCACCGCTTTCACGCGGCCAGTCGAAGGCACGTGCGGTCCGCGGCAAAAGTCCACAAACTTGCCATTGCGATAGAAGCTCACCTGCGAGCCGGGCTCGGTGAACCTGGTCACGAAGTGCGCCTTCATAAAGTCGCCGTCGCGGCCGAAATCTTCCAGGGCCTTTTCGCGCGGCTCGTACTCGCGCACAAACGGCTCATCGCGCACCACCACCTCGGTCATGCGCGCCTCGATGGCCGCCAGGTCCTCGGGCGTGAAGGGCTTTTCGCGATAAAAGTCGTAAAAGAATCCGGAATCCGTCGCCGGGCCGTGTCCGAGCTTGGTCTCGGGGAACAACTCCAGCACCGCCGTGGCCAGCACGTGCGCAGCCGAGTGGCGCACCACCTTCAACGCCTCGGGGTCCTTCTCGGTCACCAGCTCCAGCCGGGTATCGTCGGTGAGCGGCGTGCTCAGGTCCACGAGGCGCGGCGCGGCGCTGTCCTGGGCGCCGTACATGGCCGCTTCGCTCGGCTCTTCGCCGGCGGCGGCGCGAGTCGCGGTTCCATTCAGCGGGGTGAGCCGCGCCACCACGGCCGCTGCCGCCAGCCGCGGCGAAATAGAATTGGCAATTTCATAAGGAGTTGTGCCCGCGGGCACTTCACGAACCGCCCCATCGGGCAGATGAACTGCAATGGTCTGCTTACTCATGTTTTTTGAGTTCCACCCAGGACCGCTTCAAGGCGAACACGCGGCCAACTCTTGAGGATAGAAGGATTGCGGCGTTTAAGTCGAGCCGGCCGGGTTGAGCGCGCCGCCCGTCTCCCTCGAATGCGCCTTGGACCCATGCTCCGAACCGCGGCCTAATTGGCGTAATCGAGGAATGGCCGCACGCAAGGCGCTGGAAGCCCTGGCAAAAAGCGCTGGAATGGTGGGTTATGACACAAATCACGACACAAATTTTCAGTTTTCTGGTGTTCGGCCCAGCTATTCTATTGAAAATAATGGTAGGCACGACTGGATTCGAACCAGCGACCTCTTCCGTGTCAAGGAAGCGCTCTAACCAACTGAGCTACGCGCCTGCGCTGAACCTTGAGATATTTTAGCAGGGCCAAGCACCACTCTGCTGGCGTGCGCCTCTGATTGAGGGCGATCTTGCGGCACCGCAAAAGCCGTGCCCTTTCAAAACAACCGTAAGCTCGCCTACTCCGCTTTGACGGTCGAAAGCACTACGATCTCGCCGGGCTGCACCACAATCCGCGCCGGAACCGCGGAGACCGCGTTCACTTCTTCCAGGCCCGTGCGCTCCATCTCGACCCATGGCTGCTTCTCTCCCCTCACCGTTACGACTTGTGCCGTCGGCGCCCGGTTCACCATCACCAGAGTTTCGTTTTTGCCATCGGTGAAGGCGGTCGACAGCAGGTCGGGGTCGTTCGCGCTCACACCCACACGCTTCATGCCGCGCAAGATGTGGCGGCTGTACGCGCCGAGCACGCGCAGCTCGAAGCTTGTGGGCACAGGGATCCAGCCGTCGGTTCGGTCGGGCGCAAGGAGAGCGCGCGAGCCGGCAAACGTGGGCTGCTCGACATCGAGCAGGGTCCAGCAATAGAGCAGCGCCTCGGCGTCGAGCAAAGTCAGGTTCTTGTGATAAAGCTGCGCCGCCGCAAAGGCGATGCGGTACGAGGGCTCCTGGTAGTGGGGATCGTTGAAGCAGATTTCGGTGGCCAGGAACGGCTTGCCCGCGGCGGCCTCGTGCATCGCCATCATGCGCGCGTCGTACATGCCGGGATTGGCCATGAACTCCTGAAAGTCGTACTCGTGGGTCGCGGAAAAATCGATGGCCCGCCACGCCGCCGCATCCTTGCGCATCGCATCCGCGCGCTCAATCCCTTCGTACATGAAGCTGGCATCGGGCATGTGAATCTGCGTGTGCGTAAAGCCGGCCTTGTCTAGCGCGCGGCGGACGGCCACCGCCATCGCGTCGAATACGTCCGTCGGCTGGTCCACTTCGTTTTCGAGGCCCACGATCAGCGGCGCCGCGCCCGTGGCCGCCTGCTCTCTGCGGCAGTACTCGACGATGATTCGCGCATACTCTTCCGTGTTGGCCACGCGCCGTGGGGGTTTGCCCGGATCGGCCGCGCCTGCGCCTCGATACGGCTCAGTGGCCCATTCGGGCAGCGCCCACAGTTCGTAGATGACGCCCCCGCCCATCTCTTCGATGTGCTTGTTGTAGTCGAAGTTCGATACTTCGCTATTGGGGAAGTTGTCGCCGTAGTAGTGGGGCGTGGCGTCCGCGACGTCAGCCATGTTGCTCATATCGGGCTTAAGCGCTTCGCCCATGGGGTACTCGCGCGAGATGAGCAGGTTGTAGCGCTTGAGGATCTGCCAGTACTCGCGCTTGCCCGCCTCGCTCAGCTCGTCGTATGCAGGGATGCTGGGGCTGCCTCCGAAACCGAGCATAGTCTGAAAAACCTTGCTCGCATCGATCGCAACCGTGGCCATCTTCACTTCCGGCTTGACCAGGATGCCCGCGACCACCTCGTGCGCGGTGCGCGGCGCGGCGAGCATCAACTGGTGCCGCGTCACATCGAAGAGGAGCGGCGCTTCGATCATTTGCATGCCATTTACCAGTACGCGCACGGCCAGATGCGCATCGGCGACGACCGTAAGCGAGCGCGCCTCGCCCTCAAATTGCCGCTCCACGGTGTTCACTGTATTTTCGGGAAAGTTGCCCTGCCCGTTGTAGAGACCCATTGAATCGTAGAAGCGTTCCACGATGCGGACCTTGTCGGCGGTCAGTTCCACCGTGAAGCCGGCATGAGGCCCGGTGAAGATCCATCGCAGCGTGGCGCGCTGGGGCAGGTTGCTGTCGAGTACGAGCGTGCGCTCGAACAGCGCCGTGAGATTCTCATGGAAGTATTTGCGCGCGATTACGTTTCCCCGCGACCACCCCAAAGCTCTGGGACCGTCGGAGACAAAACGGAAGCTGTCCGCCGCCGGCCCCGCGGCGGTTTGCGGAGCTGGCAACTGAAAGGCCTGCTGCGCCCACGCGTTCGCCGCGCACATCGCGCCCGCCAACAACAGGGTTAACTCGATCCTTCGCATGGCCTCGATTATCCGGGTTCGTGGGCTTGCGCTGTCAAGCATGCCCCAGCGGTTACCGCCGGAAATAACGTCGTCTAATTCCCGGCTTGCGGAGGTCGATTTGCCAAACCAGCACTGCCTCAGGGGCTAAAGCCCGCTGATTTTGAGTGCGTTATGTACGGGCTAAAGCCCGTACCCTTCAAAGCGGATAAATGGCTATCTGTGTGGCGGACTACACTAGCGGGATGCCGGCCGCGGGTCAACTTCCCACTCGCCGGGGCGTCTAACCCACTGGAAGTGTGCGCAGCCGGATACCATGCGAAATCGACTTGTTTTCTCCCTTGCCGGAGTCATCTTTTGTCTGCCCTGTTTGCTTGCGCCGTGTGCGGCGCAGCAGTCCACCGTGGCAAATTCGGCAACAACGCTCAAGGTGCAGGCGCGGGAGGTCATTCTTCCGGTAACGGTGCGCAATAAACACGGCGAGCTGGTGACCGATCTGACCGCTGCGGACTTTGCGCTCACCGATAACGGCAAGCCGCAAGTCATCAAGAGCTTCACGCGCGAGAGCAATCTGCCCTTCCAGGTGGGTCTGCTCGTGGACACAAGCCGCAGCATGAATCGGGCCATGGATACGGAGCGCAAGGCGGCCGAAAAATTTGTGGACCTGATGCTGCCTGCCGATCCTGCAAAGGGTACGCAGGGCGACCAGGCATTTCTGATCCACTTCGACCGTGAGGTCGAGCTGCTTGAAGACTTCACCAATTCGCGCTCCAAGCTCGACAACGATCTGGAGCAGATGGGTCCCACACCGGCCGAACGCAACGGCGGCGACAACTCGCAAGGCCCCGAAACCAACGACAGCAACGGCGGCTATGGCGGCGGACGCCAGGGCGGCATGCGCGGCGGCGGCACGCATCTCTACGACGCGATCTATCTGGCCGCGAACGACGTAATGAAACCCAAACACGGCCGCAAGGCGCTGGTGGTTTTCTCGGACGGCGAGGACCGGGGCAGCAAGGAGACGCTGAACGACGCCATCGACGCCGCCGAGCGGGCCAATACTTCGGTTTACACCATTTACTTCAAGGGCGAAGAGGGACGCGGCACGGGCGGCGGCGGCTTTCCGGGCGGGGGACGCCACGGCGGCATGGGCGGCGGCTATCCGGGCGGACGTGGCGGTTATCCCGGTGGAGGTGGTGGTTATCCGGGCGGCGGCGGCGGGCGGCGCGGCGGCGGCGAGCCGCAGGTGGACGGCAGGAAAATCATGGCCCAGATTGCTACGCGCACCGGCGGCCGGCCCTTTGAAGCCAAAAAGGTGGACGACCTGGCCGGAATCTACAGTCAGATCGCCGCAGAGTTGCGCGGCCAGTACCTCCTCACTTACTCGCCCGATCCATTCGAGGCCGATGGCAGCTTCCACAAGATCGCGCTCACGACGAGGAAGAGCGATCTGACCGTGGTCACACGGGAAGGCTACTACGCTCCCGAAGGGCAGTAGGGGGCTCCGAACGATCACGACGCGAGCTGGGCTTTCAATCGGGCACGGCTGCGCCGTTCGTGGAATAATCCCTACAAGGCTGGGTTTTGTTAGAGAGCACAGCTTCAGCTGGGATCCTCAACGTGCCCGCTGTTGGCCGTTGGGGTGGGAGCCGCACCCTTTCGAAGCGATTATTTGGAACGATTCAGGATTTTTATGCGATTACCCTGTCTCCCGATTGTTGTCGCGGCCTTGCCGTTTTCCTGCCTTCTAGTTCCCGGCGCCGCGCAGCAGTCCGCCGCGGCGCCCAAAGCGCAGGCGCATGAGGTAGTTCTGCCCGTCACCGTGAACAGTAAGCGCGGTGAGCCGGTTCCCGGCCTCACCGCAAGCGACTTCACCCTGACGGACAACGGCAAGCAGCAGACGATCGCGAGCTTCACGCCGGGGAACGGTTTGCCCCTCCAGATCGGGATTCTCGTAGACACAAGCAGCGCCATGAGCCGCTCCCTGGACACCGAGCGCAAAGCCGCCGAGAAGTTCGTCGATCTGATGCTGCCCGCCGGCTCTTCCGGCGCGAAGACCGACCAGGCATTCCTCATTCACTTTGACAGCGAGGTGGAACTGATCGAGGACTTCACCAACTCGCGTTCCAAGCTCGACAGCGACCTTCAGCAGATGGGCTCCACCTCGGCTGCGCAAAGTTCGCAGGGCGGCGAGACCACCGGCAGCGGAAGCGGAAAGCAGCCTCGTGTGGGCGGCAACGGCGCAGACCTCTATGACGCCATCTATCTTGCGTCCCACGACATGATGAAACCCAGGCCGGGGCGTAAGGCATTGATCGTCTTCTCTCAGGGCATAGACCTCGCCAGCAGAGAGACGATCGAAGACGCCATCGATGCGGCCGAGCGCGCCAACACGATCGTTTACACCATCTACTTCAAGGGCGGCGAGAAGCCGCTGAGACTGGGGCGCGGCGGCGTGGGCAACACCTACCCCGACTCCTATCCATACCCTGGCGGTTATCCCGGTGGGTACCCTGGCGGTTATCCGGGCGGTTATCCGGGCGGCATTCCAGGAGGTGGCGGCCGCACCGGGGTCCCGACGACCGACGGCAAAAAGTACATGGCTGAGATTGCCACGCGCACCGGGGGACGCGCCTTTGAGGCCAAACGAGCGGACGACCTGGCCGGCATCTATAACCAGATCGCCGAAGAACTGGGCGGGCAATACCTGCTCACCTACACGCCCGAGCCGTTCGAAGCGGACGGCAGTTTCCACAAGGTCGCTCTCACGGCCAACAAGGGCGATCTGACGGTGGTTACGCGGGAAGGATATTACGCGCCGGATAGTGATTCGAAGTAAAGGCGATTATTGCCGGTCAGGGATCGGCGGTCAGCTTTGAGGCGCCTCAAACGTAAGCAACACGGCAGAGTGCGCGTCCATGCGCAGAGTGCCATGAGCCGCTGGACGTATATCGCGGCGCCGCAGGTTAACTCCGGTGGTTGCATCGAGCGACGGCGCGTTCAGCAACACTGCATCCCAGTGTTTCTTCGGCACAATGGAATCGCTGAGACGAATCTCCGCCGGTGCGGTGGTCTTGTTGATCAGGGCGATTCGATAATGCGCTTTGCCGGCGGCGCGCAATCGCGCCGCATAGGCGGTTACGCGATCGCTACTGCACTCGAAGTCCGTTCGGAGCAGCGTGGCTCCGGCGAATTGCTGCCCAAACTGAATACCGAAGTACTCCGGACGGCGCGTGAATCCGGCCGAGGGGCTGCCCACGATGGGCGAATACCATCCGTAGCCGCCGCCGTGCAGGTTAACGCCCGATATGCCCAGGGACGCGAAGTGCAGCATCATGTCGGCGCACCACAGCGCGGAGGCGAAGGTGTTGGAGACGCCCTCAAGGCCGCCGTTCCAGCAGGAATTGATCTCGGAGATGCGGGCGGGCAGATGAGCGGTGCGCATGGCCTGCTGCACTATAGAAATTTTCGACCACTTCATAGTGGTGAGCCTGGGGTTGGGGCCGAGGAGGTTGTCCATTGTGGCCAGCGGATTCCCGGCGGGCCCCATGGCGTAATAGTGAAGCGTGAGAAGAACGATGTCGCGATGCTCCGGGGCCATGGCTGCAAAGGCGGTCAAATAGGACAGCTTGTTGGATATATCGGGACCGGCAAACTTGGCCTGCGGCGCGCGCGCGACGATGGCAGCATGAAACTCGAGCCACTCGCGAATGTAGTCTTCCGGCCCCCAACCCCTGGGACGAAAGTGGCTGAACGCATCCGGCTCGTTGCCGATCTGCAGAGCGAGAAGCTGTGGGCCCAGAATCCGGCAGGCCGCCTCGGCTTCCGCCGCCGCGTTTTCCTTGGTGCCCTGGCCAAGATTCAGGCCGTAGAGACAGCTCCATCCCGTGGCATCGAGAAAGGCGCGCAGGTTGCGTAGCGCCAGAGCAGAGGTGGTGGTTCCTTTCTTTACCGTCTTGCTGGTGTCCGGTCCGAAAACCTCAAACGGTGGCGGTCCCGTAGGAGCATGTTCGGAGAACGTCGTGAATTCGGAGGTGCCTCCGCCGAGCCGCAGCACTCCGTGAGGAGTGAGTTCGCGGAACAGCGCGATGAGCTGCCGGTTCTCCGCAGAGAAAAAAGCCGGATTCGCCAATTGCGCGGACTCGTAGCTAAGGCCGGAATAATTACCGGGGAGCGTGGCAAGCTCGGTGTGCGGATCGACAGCAAGTATGCCGGTAATCGTCCCGCCCCGCTGAGCGGACCCGCTCCGGCCCAGCGCTGCCGCCGCTGCGGCGGGCCCTGCAAGGGCAAGAAAATCGCGGCGGGTGAAACGCGACAAAAAGCTCAACTTTCACTCTCCCGGCATCTCCGTCTGAGGAGACTGAATAAATGCAACGGCCAACAAAGCCAACCCAGAGGGCCGCAGCGAACCCCACGCGCAAAACGAACGCAAGGAGACCGCATGCTGGATAGACGGCAAGAAATTCGCGGCCAGTGGAACACCTTTATGAAAAGGCGCAAGGGAGCCACCTGTCAAACGCCGAACGGCATTGCTGCATAAATATTCGTGATCGCATATCGGCCCATCGCCGGACGCCCGCGTAATATATGCTCAGGAAGAGCGCGCCGTCCTCCGGATCCTCTGCGGTAGCCCTGTCATGAAGCCTGTCCTGCGCCATATCGCCAATCTCTGGACGCTCATGAACTACCCCTCGCGTGAGAACGAGTGGACGCTCGATGGGAAGCTCCGGGCCATCCGCGAGGCCGGCTTTGACGGTGTTTGCTGGGCGCCGAGCCGGGAACTCGCCGAAGGCGCTCAGCGCTATGGGCTGATCTTCGTGGGCGGCATGACATCGGCGGACGCATCGGAGTTCCCGCGCCTTCTGCGAGAACTGAAAGATGCGGGCGCGGTACACGTCAATGTGCAGCTCGGCAGGCACGACGATCTTACCGCTGAGGCTCTGCAACTGACGCTCGCCCTTATGGAAGAGGCCGAACGCCTTGGCGTTTTGCCCGCGATCGAGACGCATCGCGGCACCTGCACGGAAACTCCGGAGAAGACCTACGCGCTTGCGGACGCTTATGAGCAAGCCGCCGGGAAACTGCTGCCGCTCTCCTGCGACTTCTCACATTTTGCCGTGGTCAAACATCTGCTGCCGGACGAATTCGCCGAACGCTTGCTGGTTCGGCCGGATCTGATCATGCACGCGCAGCAATTCCACTTCCGTCCGTTCAACGGCCACCACGCACAGGTTCCCATCACGTGTGGCGACGGCGGGCTGACGCAGGAAGTCCTCGATTGGATCCCGTTTGCCCAGGCGGTCCTGCGCTGCTGGCTCGAAGGGAATTGCGAAGAGAGTCGCGAGATCTTCATCTGTCCGGAACTGGGCCCAGTCGAGAGCGGCTATGCTCTATCCACCTTCCGGAACAGTTGGGAAGAGGCCAAAGTGCTACGCCGCGAGGTCGAGCGGCTCTGGACAGAAGCGCTGGCTGGGGCGGCGCCGGATCAAGCGGCTCACCGCGCAGATAATTCCGCCACACCCATGCCGGTGCGTAAGTGAAACCGGCGCTCGCATCGACAAAAAGCGACGACAATTTGCCGCGAAAATGAGAAGCGACTGTAATTAAAGTCAACTATAATTTTGGACATGGTGATCACTGAAGAACAGCGCGCCCTGTATCGCGACGAAGGCTACATGATCCTGCCCGGCGTAATACCGCCGGAGATGCTGGCCATGCTCCGCGAAGAGTGTTCCTACTACCTCGGCTACTTCGATTCCATCATGGACGCCAAGGGCGTGCAGACGGAGAACCTCAGCCATCGCGGCAAGCGGTACTTCATCAACAACCGCTACCGGCTGAGCAACCGGCTGTGGAGGTTCGTCTTCAGCGATCTGATGGCCGATGTGGCCCGGGCCACCGTCGGGCCCGATGCGTATCTCTTCCACGAGCAGTGGGTGGTGAAGGGCGCGGAGCAGGGAATGAAGTTCGCCTGGCACCAGGACAGCGGATATGTGAAGTGGTACAACCCGACCACCGTGCACAAGCCGTATGCAACCTGCTGGTGCACGCTGGACGACGTGAGCGAGGAAAATGGAACGGTCTATCTGCTGCCGCACTCGCGCGGCGGTACGAAAGGGCGAATCGTAGACCACGTCAAGGAAGAGGGCACCAACGACCTGATTGGCTACACGGGCAGCGATCCGGGAGATGTGGTGACCGTCCCTGCAGGCAGCATTGTGGCGTTCGACAGCTTCGTCTTCCATCGCAGCGGGCCCAATCGCACCGAGCGCATGCGCCGCATCTATCTGCCGCAGTACAGCGCGGCGCCGATCACGCGTCCGGACGGGAAACCATGGGCCATGGCCACGCCGTTTCTGAAGGACGGCGTGAACGTCTACGATCGCGATTCCGATTCGGCGGAGGCGTATGGTCCGTTTCCCGAGAAAGTAAGCGTGCCAGCCTAAGCAGATGCGCTGCGCCCGCATCCTGCCTTCAGGGGGCGCCCCGTATTCTGAGAGCGTGCGTCCTTCCCCTTTCCCGCAGCGCGACAATGGCTAAAGCAGCGGCAATCGATTCGTGCGCGGGCTTTCTATGAGACGAGCGGTTCTGATCACGCGCCTGAGCTACATGACGCCGGACATGGGCGGGCAGTTGATCTTCTGCGTGATCTCCTTTTATCTGCTCAAGTTCTACACCGATGTCTACGGATTGCCCGTGGCGGCGGCCGGTTTCGTTCTCCTCATCGCGCGCTGTTCCGATGCGATCGATGCTCCGCTGTGGGGCGTCCTCTTCGAGAAAACCACCAGCCGCCTTGGCAAATGCCGGCCGTGGTTTCTGTGGTTGTGCGTGCCTTTTGCGGTGTCCGGCATTCTGACTTTTCGCACGCCGCATTTAGGAACCACCGGAAAAATCGTCTATGCCGCCTGCACCTACGTGGCGTGCAGCGTCCTCTACACCGGCATCAATACGCCAGTCTCTTCCATCCTCGCGGAGCTGACCGCGGATGTGCACGAACGTGTCACGCTGACGACGTTTCGCATGTTCGGCTCGAAATTCGGCGTGCTGTTTGTCAACCTCACGCTGCTTTTCCTGGTGGCCAGGCTTGGCCATGGCAATGCGCGGCGCGGCTACCTGCTGACGATGTGCATTTACGCCGCGGGCAGCGTGGTCATGTTCCTCATCGCCTTCCGTAACCTGAAGGAGAAGGTGCCGGAGCAAAGGCGGCGGCTCTCGATCCGGCAGAGCGTGGCAGCTATGCGCGGCAACGGACCCTGGATCATTACCTTTGTCAGCAGCCTGCTCTTCTGGATCGCCTTTATCGCGAGAATCTCTGCCGACCCTTTTTATTTCCAGTACGTTCTGCATCGCACCAATCTGGTTTCGTTGGCCAACAGTCTCGATGTCATCTCTCTCGCGAGCATTCTGTTTCTCCCCTACTTCTGCCGGCTAACGTCCAAGAGAAACGTGTGGGCTCTGAGCCTGCTCGGCTCAGTTCTCGGGCAGGTCATCGTGTTCAAGGGAACGGAAAGCCATTCAGTCGGCGTGGTGATGGCGGGCTGGGCCGTGGGATTCCTGGCCAGCGGCGTGGCCATGGCCCTGCCGTTTTCCATACTTGCCATGAGCGTGGACTACGGCGAGTGGAAGAGCGGCATTCGCGCCGCGGGTTTTCTCATGGCTATCGGCGCGGCCTTTTGCCTGAAGGCCGGCAGCGGACTAGGCGGCGCTCTGCCGGCATGGATTATGGCCTGGTACGGCTACGTCCCCAACGCGGCGCAGACGGCGCGTTCGTTGCGCGGCATCGAGTTGAGTTGCATCTGGCTGCCGGCTGTGGCCTATGCGCTGGCCGTGATCCCGGTGCTTTTCTATTCGCGCTATGAGCGGCAGGAGGCGACCGTGCAGAACGAGCTCGCGGAACGCTGGCGGCTGAGGGAGGAGGCCTCGCGCCTATGATTTCGAATGCTGCGGCGGCTGCGAGATTCACGCTCACGCACCCAATCACGCATCAGGATGACGCCGCCATCTTTCAGTGCGGGGAAAAGCGGCTGCGCGTCGCGTTTCCCGATGCCGCGTGTGTTCGCGTGACGTATACGGAAGGCAAAGCATTCCACAACCGTCCGAGCCGCATCGTGATTGGGGACCGGAGTTATCTGCACGCGGCGTGCAGCGAGAACGACGAAATGTATACCCTTCGCACTCCCGCCATGAGCGTAACCATCGACAAACGTTCGGGCGCGCTGAGCTATCGCAATGCTGCTGGCGAACTCCTCACGCGCGAGCCGGACTATGGAGGCAAATGGCTTACAGCGAAGAAGCTGTACCGCAATGTTTTCGCGCCGGATGTTTCGGTGGTCACGGCCGGCAGCATAGATGGCGCACGCGCCGCCGCACCCGCGTACGAGCAGGTTTTCGATCGCGATGCGTTTGAGGCAAAGCTGGAATTTTGTTTTGATGAGGGCGAAGCTCTCTTTGGCCTCGGTTCGCACGAAGAGGGCTACGGCAATCTTCGCGGCAGGAGCCGCGAACTATATCAGCAGAACCTGAAAGCGGTTGTGCCTTTTCTGGTTTCGACGCGGGGTTACGGAGTCCTGCTGGACTGTTGCTCGCTGATGACCTTTCACGACGACGCCCATGGCTCCTACTGGTGGGCGGACGCGGTGGATGAGCTCGACTTCTATGTGATCCAGGGCGGCAACTACGAAGAGGTCATGCGCGGCTACTATCGCCTGACCGGCCCCGTGCCGCTGCCGCCGAAGTGGGCGTTTGGCTACATTCAGTCGAAGGAGCGGTACGTTACCGCGCAGGAGATGATCGAGATCGTGCGCGAATACCGGCGGCGCAGCATCCCGCTGGACGCCATCTTGCTCGACTGGAAGTCCTGGCCGAACGAAGGCGGCTGGGGACAGAAATCGCTCGATTCCATGCGCTTTCCCGATGCGGAGGGCTTCGTGGCAAAGCTCCATGAAATGGGCGCGCGGCTGATGGTCTCCATCTGGCCCATCATGACGGGCGGATGCCCTGACCAGATGGAGATGCTAGGCCGGAATCTGATGCTCGGCAATGGGTCCACTTACAACGCATTTCTCCCCGAGGCGCGGGACTGTTATTGGAAGCAGGCGGAGCGCGGCCTCTTCTCAAAAGGCGTCGACGCCTGGTGGTGCGACTGCACGGAGCCGTTTGAATCAGACTGGCAGGGCGCGGTCAAGCCCGAGCCTCATCTCCGGCTGGCGCAGAATACTGGCGAGGCCAGGCGCTATCTGGATGCAGCGGAGATCAACGCGTATTCGCTCGTCCATGCGCAGGGAATTTACGGTGGCCAGCGAGCCGTCACCAGCCGGAAGCGCGTCCTGAACCTCACGCGATCCGCCTATGCGGGACAACATCGGTACGGGACATTTACCTGGAACGGCGACATCTGCGCCACATGGGAAACGCTGCGCCGATGCATCCCCGAAGGCGTCAACTTCTGCGCCGCAGGCGAGCCATACTGGACGGTGGACATCGGCGGCTTCTTTGTCGGCAACAATCCCGCGCTTTGGTTCTGGCGCGGCGACTACGCGGATGGCTGCCGCGGTCTGACGGACATGGATGCGCTGGAGCCGGACCCGAACGACCGCGGCTGTCAGGACTTCGGTTACCGGGAGCTCTACACGCGCTGGCTCCAGTATGGCGCATTCCTGCCCATGTTTCGCTCCCACGGCACCGATGCGGCGCGGGAGATTTGGCGCTTCGGAGAAGCAGGCACGCGGTTTTACGACACCATAGCGCGCTACATCCGTCTGCGCTACGAACTCATGCCGTACATCTACTCGCTGGCCGCGGCGGTTACGCGCGAGGGCGCTCCCATGATGCGCGCCGTCGCGCTCGAATTCCCCGAAGACCTGAAAACGCACGACCTTTGCGATCAATATCTCTTTGGCCCGGCGCTGATGGTGTGCCCCGTCACCCGTCCCATGGATTACGAAAAGCAGTCGCGCCCGCTTGCCGGTGCGTCCTACACCAGGAGCGTTTATTTGCCGGCCGGGCCGCGATGGTTTGATTTCTGGACGGATGCAGTCTACGACGGCGGCCAGACGATTGAGGCCGATGCGCCGCTCGAAATCATGCCGCTCTTCGTGGCTGAAGGATCGATTCTTCCTCTGAGCGAGGCCACGCAGTTCGTGGACGAGCATCCCGGCCCGCCCTATGAGATTCGCGTTTATACGGGCCGCGACGCCGAGTTTACCATCTACGAAGACGCCGGCGACGGTTACGATTATGAGGCCGGCGCTTTCGCTCTCGTGCATCTGCACTGGAGCGAGCAGCAGGGACGGCTCACGATAGCCGCGCGCCAGGGAGAGTTTCCAGAGATGGTGCGCGATCGCGAATATCGCATCGCCTTCCTGTGGGATGCTGGACGCGCAACGCGAACGGTCCGATATGCCGGGGAGGAGATGCAGCTTGTTCGCTAGAGTGCAGCAACCGCAGATGCGAGGCAGCCGTGGCGGGCGCCGTCTTGCCGCAGCCATTATTGCCTGCGCCCTTTGCGCTGGACTTCCTTTCTCCGCAAACGCAGCGCAGAGCGCTGCCGCGATCGTTATTGCAGTTTCCCCAACAGGCAACGACAATGCTGCCGGCACGCCGCAGGCGCCCTTCCGCACGTTGCAGCGCGCGCAGCAGGCTGTGCGCCTGGTGAACGGACGCCACAACGTCACGGTGCAGCTCGACGACGGCACGTACCGCCTGCAGCGCCCTCTGATTTTTACCGCGAAAGATGGCGGCCTCAACGGAAACCGGGTACGCTGGGAGGCCGCTCCGGGCGCGCATCCCGTGCTCTCTGGAGCGATTCGTATTACCGGCTGGAAGTTGTTCAATCCCCAGCGGCAAATCTACGTTGCGAACACGCCGTTGCACCTCGACAGCCGGCAGCTCTGGGTTAATGACAAGCTGGCTCCGGTTGCTTCCATCGAGATTCCTCGCTCGTCCGTCGCCTTCACCATGCAGGGAATGATTCTCAAAGATCCGAAGTACGCGTATCTCGCGCGCCTTCCCGAGCAGAATCGCCTGGAAGTGGACGAAGCCGGTTTCTTCACCAATCGGTTTGCTCCCGTGGAAAAGGTCTTCGGTGACACGCTCACGATGCAGCAGCCAGCCTGGGATAACAACCTCTGGGGATACGACACGATTGAAGCCCCCTATCATCCTGAGCTGTCGCACCTCTACCTGGAGAACGCGCTCGAATTTCTCACCCAGCCCGGCCAGTGGTATCTCGATCCCGCGGCGGGCAAACTGTATCTCCGCCCGCCGGCAGGTGCAGACATCGGCAGCATGGACGTGGAGCTGCCGCGCCTTACCGTGCTGGTGTCCATCGGCAACAGCCTCGCTGCGCCGGTCGAGGACCTGGAATTCCGCGGCATCCGCTTCTCTCACACCACGTGGCTCGGGCCTTCGACGAACCAGGGCTATGCCAGCCAGCAGAGCGGCTCTTATCTAGCCGGTGAGGATCTTTTCTATCCGAAAGATCCGCTTGAGACCTGCGCACACGGCTGTCCGGATTTTGAGAGCCGGCGCAACCAGTGGAGTCAGATGCCGGCTTCCGTTCAGGTATCCGCCGCGCAGCGCATCGTGTTCGACCGCGATATTTTTGCCCATCTCGGGCAATATGCGCTCGGCATTGGCAACGACTCCGACGCCACGCTCTCCGGGACCGGCCTGGGCGCGAGCGACATCACGGTGAGGGCGTGCGTCTTTACCGACGACGCGGGCGGTGCAATTCTGGCGGGCGGCGTGCGCAGAGATGCACACCATCCCAGCGATCCGAGGCAGACGGATCGCGACCTGATTGTCCTCGATAACCGCATCTATGCCGTGAGCAAGGATTATCAGGACAACAGCGCTATCCTCAGCACCTACGTATCCGATCCCGTCATTCTGCACAACGACATCTCCGACGTGCCCTACGATGCCATCGACATCGGTTATGGATGGGGGATTCAGGACCCCGGCGGAAACGCGAATTACCGGAACTATATGCTTGGCTATCGGTTTCCGCAGAATCCTGTGTATCGGACGCCAACCACTTATCACGATGCGGTGGTCGCGAATAACAGGATCCACGACGCCAAGCAACTCTTTCACGACGGGGGCGCGATTTATAACCTGTCCGCCAGCCCCGGTACGCTCATCACGGAAAACTACATCCACGACAACCATGGGCGGATTGCCCTCTATCTCGATGAAGGCTCGCGTTACATCACCGTGCGCAAAAACGTGGTGCAGGATCCGGGCGGCGAGTGGCTCAACATCAATACGGTCCATCATGCATGGCCGCTGCGCATCTCGCCCAATAACACGGCCATCGACAATTGGCACGACAGCAGCAAAAAGGGCGGGCTCTGGACGAATTACCAGAACGATCTCATCCTTGACGACCATCTGGTCAGCGATGGAAACTGGCCGCCGGAAGCCGTGGAGATTATGAAGGAATCGGGGATCGAGCCCTCCGCGGGCCCCGTGGCCTATGAAGACGCGAAGCCGGATGCAGACGACACGAAGTGATCGTCAGCGACGCCACGGCGAGGGCGCACGAGGGAGCAATATCCGCGCCTGGGCCCGCTTGCCGTGGAGCGCCATGGAATCACCCCAGGGCAAAAGAGTCGGCGCGGACGGATTAGATTTCCACCCACGCGTTGTGTTCACTCGCGGAAATGCTCAGAAGAGAATGTGAACGCCAAGCTGCAGTTCACGGCCGGTGTTTAGCTGCTTGCTGATTTTGCCGAAGGAGCTTGAAGTCGGCGACAAGTTGGGGCCGCTGAACTGCGGCCGGTTGAACGCATTAAAGGCGTCGAATCGCGGTTGAAGCACTACCCGCTCGGCAAGGGCGAAGTTCTTAAGCAGCGAGAGGTCGACATCGTTGGTCGGGTCGCTGCGCAGCAGGTACTGCGGGAAGGTCCGGTAATTATAGCTGTTGGGTTGATCCTTGGAGGCTGTGTCGAATACCGACGTATTGAACGACGGCGTCAGGTAGTCATGTGGATGGCTGTCGAAGTCGTGGAAGTTGCCGGTGTAGTTGACGTTCCCCCAGGAATTGGCAGTGCCGGAAAGGAACTGATAAATCGAGGTGACGGTGTAGCCGCCGAAGATCTCGTCGAGCGCCCTGGAGCTGGTCGAGAAAGTGCGGCCCTTGCCGAAGGGCAACTGGTAGGTCAGCATGAGCGATCCATGATTCGGAAAATCCGAAGTGGTTTCGCCGTACCATAGAGGCCCGCCGGGGTTGAGCTGCGGACCAGCCGCGCCCAATTGCCGCGCATACTCGTAGTTGAAATTGAACGCCAGCCCGTGCTCCATCTGCGTGCCGAAGCGGAGCAGGAACGCGTTGAAGTTCTGATCGGCTGCCGGAATCAGGCGCTCGGTTACGCCAGTGTACTCAGGATAGGCTTGCAGCAGACTCGCCACCGATAGTGTTGAGCCTGTCTGGTAGCCGGTTGTGTTGGGGACAGCCGCGGTTCCCGGCAAGAGTCCTTTGAATGGATTTGTGACCGGCTTGTTGAGCTCGGCTGTCAGAGTCGCATCCGGGAACTCGGATTGCGCGAGCAGGGGCAGGAGTGGAACCGCGCTCAGGTCGTTGTTATAGGCATCGTGTACCTCGTGCTTGCCCATGTAGCCGACCTCCAGCAGCCATGTTTTTCCAAACTGCTTCTGAATATCGAAGGTCCATTTCTCGGAATAGGGCACCTTGTCGCCGGGGTCATAGTACTCCACGCCGTTGCCGAGCTGGGTGTTGTAGCCAAGGGCGGAGCCCAAAGGTGGAACGATGGGCGCAGCGGTCGGGAATGGATCGGACAGTGTGGTCGCCGGCGTCAAATGGCTGTTGTTGCTGATGGTCATGCCTGTGGTTTGCGAATATCCGTACGACTGGCCGAAATCGTAGTCGCTGAACGGATTGACGTAGACGCCTATGCCGCCGCGAATGGCCAGCTTTCTATGCCCGAAGCCGGGCGCATATGCAAACCCGATTCTCGGGCTGACATCGAGCGCAGCCGTCGAGTAGGCGGTTCGGTCGCTGGGCGTGGCATAGGTGACGCCGCCTGTAGGCGAAATTGCCTGAGGCGCCAGAGGGGGCTTGTTCGGAATTGCCGCGTAAGCAGCGGCGGCAGCGGCCGTCGCTCCATTCACAGCGGTGGGGATCCAGCCGTTGGCCATCTGGTTGTTGCTCTCGGTGACCGGCGTTTCATGCACCAGACGCACCCCATAGCTGACCGTCAAATTCGGCAACATCTTCCAGTCGTCTTGCGCGAATTCGGCAAAATACCAGTTGTTGAATTGGAATTTCGACTCAATGTCGTACGATCCGGCGGTTGGCAATCCCAGGTCAAACAGGGCGAAAGCTCCTCCGAACGGTTGACTGACTCCATTGGAGCCGTTGCTCGCCGTCACAAAGTCATTATTCGAGGAGTGGAAATCGAATTCGCCGTTCGCTACCGCCGAACTGAGCTGCGACTCCTTTTGCGCCCTCCAGTCCGTTCCGACCTTGACAGTGTGCCTGCCCCATACCTTGGTCAACTCGGTAAAGAGCTGGATGTCGTCGTAGTACTCCTGGGTGTTGGTCTTGCCGCTCAGGCTTGGGATACTCGCTCCGTCACTGAACGTAATGTACGGCAGGGCCAGGGCCCTGGAGTTGGACGCGATGTAGCCGGGGAAACCAAGCGAAGTTGGATTCTGGCCAAGGCTGTTCGGTCCGCCGTATTCTTCGGTCCGCTCGAATCCCAGGCGCGTGTCCAGCGTCATCGTGGGAGAAAAGCTCTCCACATCGCTCGCCTCGCCGCCCAGAAAGTTCGTGACCGAGGTCGATCCGGTTAGAGCGTTGCCGAAGACATTCCCCGAACCTTCGTTGTAGTGGCTGCGGTGGAATTCGAAGAAGCTCTTGTTGGTGTTGCTGACCGTGTAATCGACCCGGGCCTCGTTGGAATAGTAGTCGTTGCTGGTGGGATCGGCGGCGTAGAAGTTATTCTCGCCATCGGTCACGTTAGTGGATGCGCCGTCATAATTCGGCATCGGAATGAGCTTCATATACGCCTGCGCAACCGGATCTAGCGTGAGGCCGGCGTTCGCAACCGTGGAGCAATTACTCGAGGTGTTGGTCAGGCAATTGTTGGGAATCGGGTTACGGGTGATCACGCCGCTGCTGGATTCCGTTGCGCCGTAAGGGTTATAGAGCTGATAGTTGGAACCCAGGCCGAGCAGGGCTGAGAAGTCGCCCTCGCGCTCCGCCGCCGTGGGTACGCTGGCGATTGTCGTCGCCGGCGAATTTCCCTTGTAACCCTCGAAGGCGTAAAAGAAAAACAGCTTGTTGTGCCCGTTAATTACGTGCGGAATCCACACGGGTCCGCCCATCGTAGCCGCGTACTGGTTGAAATGCACGGAAGGAACCGCTTTCCCAACCGGGTTGAAAAACGGTTCGGCCGTGAAGGGCCTCGATCCGCCGTAGTACTCCGATGCCGTTCCATGGAACTGGTTGGTTCCGGACTTGGTGGTGATATCGACGACGCCGCCCGAGGTGTCGCCCTGATCGGCATTGGCGTTAAATTCGTCCACGTGAACGGCCTGCACTGCGTCCAGCTCAGGACTGTAAGCCGATACACGTGCCGCATCTTCCATGTTCGGCACGCCGTTCAGCAGCACTTCGTTCGACTCCGAGGCGCCTCCGCCCAGGCTGAAGTCCGACGCGGCCGAATTGTCAAACGGCCGCGTTTGGACCATCGAGTGTTTGCCTTTGGCTACCACCCCGTACAACAAGTGCGCTAACCCCATCGGAGACCGCCCGTTGCTGGGCAGTTCTTCCGCCTGTTCGGCGCTCAAACTCTGGCCGCTATTTGCCGTAGCCAGGTCGATCAGGGGCGTTCCGGCAGTAACGGTCACCGTTTCGCTGGCGCTGCCCAACTGGAGAAGGATGTTTTCCGTCACCGTCTGCTCGGTTTGAAGCACCAGGCCGGTGTGCAGGTACTTTTTGAACCCAGGAAGGGTTACGCTCACCTGATATTTTCCGGGAGCCAGAAACGGCGCTGTGTAAACACCAGCGCTGTTGGATAAAACCGCTGTCTCGGCGCCGGTTTCTGTGTTGGTGATGAGAATTCTCGCGTGAGGTAAAATCGCACCGGTCGGATCCGTCACCCCGCCGGTTAATGTAGCTCGTATCGACTGACCAGCCGCCAACGCGGCCAGGCAAAAGAATGCGACGATCAATGCTTCGATGCGTTTCAACTCTGTCCTCCTTAATCGGTAACTTGAACGGGGCGATCTTTTAGATTTAGCTACGATAAAGAGGGAACGGGACGACTGTCAAGAGTTTTTAGAAACTAACGCATTTTTATGAAAGTTAAAAGCACAATGGGCTCGAAAGTCGAATAAGATGAGCAACAAACCGCCTGTGGCGATCAGAAATATGGAGACGGCGATTTCACATTTTGGGAATCCCTCACGATCGCGGCTTGAGTCCGGTTCCCGCACAACCCTCGCTTCGGGGGCAACTTTGCACATCGAAGAAGACCGGCTGTGTCGGGCTTTTTCGCGCAGAATCGCTTCTGGAATTGCACCCTGAAATCCCGCAGAGTCTGGGCGGCGAAGTGCATAGAAGCGGCCGCAGCGAAAAATCCGAAAACTATTGTTCCGATGGGCCCTACCGGGATTCTGCCACGCGCATGGCAGCGTTCAGCACGGCGAGGCGAATCTCTTCCTCGCGGGCCGGGGTGATGCGCACTATCGGCGTGGAGAGGCTGAGCGCGGCCACCACCGGCTGGCCCGGCGATTGGATAGCGGCGCTGTAGCAGATGCCCCCCAGCACCGACTCCTCGCGGTCGCAGGCGATGCCGGTCGAGCGGATCCGCTCGAACTCCTGGAAGAGCTGCGACCGGTCGGTGATGGTGTGTTCGGTTCGGCGCGAAAGGCCGTAGACCTCGACGATGCGGTCGGTGAGGCTGCGGTCCTGGAAGGCCGCAATCGCCTTGCCCATGGCGCTGCAATGCGGCGGCAGCACGCGGCCGACGCGGTTGGACATGCGGATCTCGTGAAATGTTTCCACGGTATCCAACACGTGAATCCGGTCGTCGAAAAGGTAGGCCAGGCTGGCCGTTTCATTGAAGTTGTGCGCCAGCCGCTCCAGTTCGGGTCGTGCCTTGTCGCGCAGTACGTTGCTTTGCTCAATCAGCCAACCGAATCGCAGCTTGGCGGCAAGCTGGTACGTTCCGTCGACCGCCTGCTCCAGGTAGCCATGCTTTTCCAGCGTCAGCAAAACACGAAAAAGCGTAGACTCCGGCAGGCCCGTGCGGGCGCCGATCTCGGTGAGCGCCAGCGGCGCCTTACCGTCGAAGCAATCCAGCACGTCCAGGGCGCGGCCGATCGAGCGCAGGTAATACTGCTCGCTGCTGCTTGAAGATTCCGTCGCCGATTTGAGCGCCCACTTGGGAATGCGTCTGCGAATCGTCTTGCCGGATGCGGAGCGGGGTTCGGACTTGCTTGCCATAAGGGCGGTTGCCACCTCGTTTTTCATTGTGCCAAAGGCTGATGAACCTTTATACGCGGGCACCGCGCGCTTGCGCAATAATTTTCATTTTTGACCGTTTGTTTGACACGGGGGTTGAAGCTGTGTAGAACGGTGTTGCCCGCATGCGCCGCAACAGGCCGGCTGATTTGACGCCCGGGGCCCGTGAGAAACGATGAATCGTCGAGAGTTGATCAAGCTGGGAACCGGAGCCGTTGCGGCCGGTTTGACGACGGCTGGCGCAGCATCCGCGCGGGCGAGCGGCCCCGCAAACGGCAGCGGCCGCCAGGTGGGCCAATGGGGCCTCTTCGAGGTCGAAGCGCGCGGCCCTTCAGACGGCGATCCCTTTGTGGATGTTCAATTTGGGGCGCGCTTCACGCGGGGCCATCGCACCGTGGCTGCGGCCGGATTCTACGATGGCGAAGGTGTCTACCGCGTGCGCTACTCACCCGATATGGCAGGGTCCTGGAGCTATGAAACCGTCAGCAGCGCAAAGGAACTGGCCGGACTGACGGGAGCCTTCGAGTGCATACCGGCCGAAGCCGGCAACCGCGGCCCGGTGGGCACGGCGCACCGGTTTCATTTTCAATACGCGGATGGGACGCCATATTTTCCATTCGGAACTACGTGCTACTCATACGGCTTTGTCCCGCAGCCCTACCAGCGGGAGACGCTCGAAAACCTGATGTCCGCGCAGTTCAACAAGGTGCGCATGTGTTTGCTGCCCAAGCCGCTGGGCAGGCTGGAGCCTGTTGCGATGCCGTTTGAGCGGCTGGGCGACGCGGCTCCGCCCGGCGCGGACGGCAGTATGGTGCATCCGGAGTACAAAGAAAACAAGGGACAGTTCGATCTGACGCGCTTCGACCCCGCTTACTTTCAGCATTTCGAGCAGTGCATTCGGGACCTGCTTGCCGCCAACATTCAGGCCGACGTAATTCTCTTCCATCCCTACGATGCGTGGGGATTCAAGTCGATGGGCCAGGAGGCGGACGACCGCTACCTGCGCTACGCCGTCGCCCGGCTTTCCGCGTACCGGAATGTGTGGTGGTCGCTGGCCAACGAGTACGACCTGATCAAATCGAAGTCCATGAAGGACTGGGACCGCTTCTTCCGCATCGTCGACGAGTGCGATCCGTCGAGCCGCCTGCGCTCCATTCACTACAGCCGCGTCATGTACGACTACGCCAAACCCTGGTGCACGCACGCCAGCCTTCAGGCCTACGACTTCGACAAGTCGGCCGAGCGTCTGGCTGCGTGGAACAAGCCGGTCATCTACGACGAGATTCAGTACGAAGGGAACATTTCGCGCCGCTGGGGCAATCTTTCGCCAGAGGAGATGACTTACCGTTTCTGGCGGGCGATCGTGAACGGCGTCTACGCCACGCACGGCGAGACCTACATCGCCACCGATGGCAGCCCCGTCTGGTCCGACGCCGGCGAACTGCACGGAACCAGCCCTGCGCGCCTGGCCTTCCTGCATCGTCTTATCGAGAAGACCGGAACCACCGGCCTCTTCGCGCCTGAAAATCCGTACTACACCAACGCCGGCAACCCCGGCCAGCTTTATCTTTGGTTCTTTGACTATCATTGCGCGGCCGAGTACGAGTTTCCGCTGCCTGAAAACGTGCGCTTCAAAGCCACCCTGATCGACCCGTGGGCTATGACGGCCACGCCCGTGCCCGGCACATTCACTGGCAAAAGCAATTTGAAGCTCACCGGCAAGCCGTATCGGGCGGTGCTCTTCGCGAAGATCTAGTTTTGGACAAGATGAAAGATCGATCCAGCAGAATCGGCGGCATCTTCGCGAGCCTGGCAACTGCGTGTGCTCTCTCGCTCGCCTTTAGCGCCGCCGCCCATGCAGCCAAGGTCCGAGTCGTCACTGCCAAAGGCGCATCGTCCCGCGCCTTGTGGGGAGCCCGGCAACTTCGCGCCGCTCTGGCCGGGGTAAAAAACGCCCGCGCCGGCGCCCGCGTAGTCGCCGGCCTCCGCGCTTCGCCCGCGCTGAACCGCTTCGCCATACCCGAGTTCCGGCCGCAGGCCGAAGAAGCCTTCCTCATCAAGCAGATCGGCAACACCTGGGTGGTCGCCGGCAGCGATTCCTCCGGCGTCCTTTACGGCGAGCTGGAGCTGGCCGGCCGCGTACGCTCCGCCGGCGCGCTGCCCGTCGGCATCAACGATATGGAGCATCCCGCGCTCAAGCTGCGCGGCGTCTGCATCGGCATGCAGAAGCCCGAGATCACCTACCAGGGCGCGGAATACGACTATCGCTACACGCCGCAAAATTTCCCTTGGTTCTACAACAAGGCCGAGTGGATCGAGCATCTCGACATGCTGGCCGAAGAGCGTTACAACACGCTCTACCTCTGGAACGGCGACCCTTTCCCCAGCCTGCTCAAGCTGCCCCGCTATCCCGAGGCGCAGGAGCTGCCCACCGCCGAGCTCGACCGGAACATCGCCATGTTCCACTGGCTCACCAAGCAGGCCAACATGCGCGGCATCTGGATTCTGCAGGGCTTTTACAACATCCACCTTTCGCACACCTTTGCCGAGGCGCACCATCTCCCCTTTCACCTCTCCAGGCCCACGCCTTTAGCCACCGCGTACATGCGTTACGCGATCTCTCAGTTTGTGGAGCACTATCCGAACGTCGGCCTGTTCGTTACGCTCGGCGAAGCGCTGGCCCCGCGTTACGGCGCGCAATGGATGACCCAGGCCATCATCCCCGGCGTCAAAGACGGCATCAAAGCTCTCCGCGAAACCACCGAGCCGCCCATCGTGGTCCGCGCCCATGCGACGGACATCGAAGCCGTGATGAAAGCCTCGCTTCCGCTCTACTCCAACATCGACACCATGTTCAAGTGGAACGGCGAGTCGCTCACCTGGACCAACGTGCGCGGCGGCGTCCGCCAGCGCTTCCAGCAATTGGCCGCGGAATCCAACATCGCCATCGCCAACATCCATCTGCTCTCCGATCTCGAGCCCTTCCGCTGGGGCGACCCCACCTTCATTCGCGAGACCATCGCCAACTTTCCCCGCATCGGCATTGAGGGCCTGCACGTCTATCCCCTGCGCTACTGGGATTGGCCCTACGCCGGCGACAAGACAACGCCGCGCCTCATGCAGACTCAGCGCGACTGGATCTGGTTCCAGGCCTGGGGCCGCTACGCATGGAATCCATTCCGCGACCCAGCGAAGGAGCACAACTACTGGGTGCAGCAATTCGCCAATCGCTACGGTACTACGCAGGCCGGTGAAAAGCTCCTCGACGCTTACACCCTCGCCGGCCCCTGCCAGCCCACTCTGCTGCCGCGCATCGCCATCACGGAAGGCAACCGCGAGGCGCTGGTTCTGGGCATGACCATGCCGCAGATGATCGATCCCGACCGCTTCGGCCCCGATCCCCCGCTCTGGAACGGCGACGCGCCCCCTGGCGAGCGCCTGCAGCAGTATGTTGACGAGCAAGTCCACCACCAGCCGCACCACGGCGAAACGCCCATCGGCGTGAGCAACCAAACGGTTGCGGATTCGAGCGAGGCGCTCGCCGACGCCGAGGCCGCAGCGCCTTATGTCACCAAAGACAAAGCCGAATACGAGCGCGTGGTCAACGACATGCACGGCATCAACCTGCTCATGCTTTACTACAACGCCAAAATCAAGGCCGCCCAGGACGTGCTGCTCTACGGCTACGACCACGACGCAACGCATCTGCGCGACGCCGAGCCGCTACTCGCCCAAAGCGTTGACTACTTCAAGCAGTTGACCGCAGTCGCGGGCCCCGCCTACATCACGGCGACCAGCATGGAAACCTCGCAGCGGCGCATTCCCTTTCCCGGCGGCATGAAGAATTTTCCAAGCTGGCACCAGTGTTTGCCCATGTACGAAAAAGAATTAGCAACCTTCAAGTTGCGTATTGCCGAGCTGAGTTCCGGCACCGCTTTGCATGAAGGACAGCCGGACAAGCCATTCGCGCAGGTAGCCTTCACGCTCAAGCCGGGTGCGGGCGAGGCATTTACCGTGGAAAAGGGCGCGCAGCTTTTCCTGGGCGGCGGCCCGGCTATCTCCGAGCTTGCGCCGGAGCTTGTGAGGATGCGCGGCATCCGCATTGCGCCGCGCGAGGGCGGGGCGCTCGAATTCAACCTCGCAGAGCCGGCGCAGATTCTCGTGGGCTTTGCCTCGAACGAATCCAGGAACAATTCGCTCCTCGATCCCGAAACCGAGCAGTGGAACCTGCTTCTCCTGAACGCGCTCGACGCGCCCAAGGTACCGGCCATGGCTGTCTGGGCCAAGCCTCTGCCGGCCGGCGCGAACGAGCTCGATCTGGGCAAGGGGCAGTATGTAGTACTTGGCTTCATCCCAGCCGATTACCGCGCATCGCCGCGCGTCAACTTCGCCGGCGACGGCAGCGGTCCGGCAAATCTCGATTGGTTGTTCGAATAATTTCCAGCCTCTCACGTGTCCGCAACCTCAAAGCATCTGTCATGTTGAGCGCAGCAAAGCGGAGTCGAAACGTCTGCGGTTGTTTCTCGTGTTTCCGTATAGCGGATTGGCGATGCGGCGCCGTGCCGTTGAAATGCGCAGCGTATAGCGGCTGTTCTCGGTCACCCAACCGCCCTGAGCCGGGTCACTTCCGCCATTGACAGCCAAGGGCAGTGGGGTAAAAATGGCGGGTCAGAGTAAAGCACATCGTTTTTGCGTTCTAAATGGAGGACGAAACGTGAGAATCGCAGGGAAGTTTGATGCCGTCGGCGCAATGTTGTTGCTGGGAGCGGGGTTATTGCTGGCCGGTTGCCAGTCGGAGCCGCCGCTCACCGAAAGCCAGGCGCAGCAGATGATTCAGGCCAGGTACGACCAGACGGCTCCGGCGCCCATCACCATCACCGTGAGCGATCTCGGCATGAGGCAAGGCGCGACCAGTAACCTTTGGGACCGGACCAGGGTCTATCCCAACGGCTTCTGGGCCGATTTCAAGCTCACGCCGGACGGCGCAAAGGCTGTCAAACTCTCCGGCGGCGGAGACGTCATTGAGTGGCGTCCCGACAGCCCCAACGATGCGCAATACTCGATCGTCGTCACCACAGTGGTTGCCAACCACCTGAAGGCTTTGAATGTGCGCAACGTTCAGGATGAAGTACTGCCGGGCGCGTCAAAGGCCGAGGGCGCCGATTATGACGAGGGTGTGAATTTTACCGGCGTTCCGGCGCCCCTGGTCACCATTGCCAGCGACCCCGGCAACCAACTGAGCACCCCCCGCCATGCCGATTTCACCCTGGTGAACGGGGCGTGGAAGCTGCAATCGATCGAATAGACCAGCCGGTCGAATCGACGACGAATCGAGGAAAGGACCGGAGCCGGAGAAATTTCCCTGAGAGACTCGCAGGGCAAACGCATTTGAAAATCGGTTGAACCATTGAAGGTACTTTGAAGGAGCGTGTGTAGGCGCGAGGTTGTTTGTATGACAACTTCGAGGTTTTCGCAGGAGAGTTTGGCGCAGTTTGGGGAG
>JBOGLX010000211.1:0-6535 GCA_050745765.1 Occallatibacter sp.
CTTCTTGCCATTGAACCATCCGCTTCAGGCCAACCGCGACCCTCGAAAGATTCCAAGGCGGCGTCAAGCCGCCGCACTCCAAGGCGCTTCGCGCGAGTCAGAGGATTCAGAGTTCAGAGTCAACAGAGACCGGAGCTAAGAAGAAGGGACGACCCCCACAAC
Source organism: Occallatibacter sp. (assembly GCA_050745765.1). Lineage (GTDB taxonomy): Bacteria > Acidobacteriota > Terriglobia > Terriglobales > Acidobacteriaceae > Telmatobacter. The sequence continues at coordinate 163 of JBOGLX010000211.1, forward strand.
CCGAAAACCGAAGCCGAGATAGCTGCCCCCGAATACCGGATTGCCGCTGCCGCGGCAAGCCGCGCGAGCGCTGCTCTGATCGTAGCTCCACGAGCCGCCGCGCACCACCCGGTAAGCTCCATTGGATATGTCGTTGCTCTTTCCGGTAGCGTGCTCTGTAAGCGTCCAATCCCAGACGTTGCCGCTCATATCCAACGCCCCGCAAGCCGCCGCTCCCGCCGGATACATGCCGACCGCCGTTGTGCGAGATAGGCCACTCTCTGAAGTATTCGCAAAACGAGCATCCCAGACGTTGCCCCAGGGATATGTCTTAGCCGAAGGGCCAGCCGCCGCGAATTGCCATTCCGCTTCCGTCGGCAGACGCACCGCCCACGTGACAGGATTCCGCAAGTCGAATCCCCGCGCTCCCCCCGCTTTAGGATGGGCCTTTCCCGTCGAGAGTGCCGGAAGATTGAGTGCTCTCGTTTCCGAACCCGATGGAGAGTGTTTGAGCGCCTCGAACCGCCATGACACCCAGCGGCAGAACGCCATCGCCTGATACCAGTTCACATTTCGCGGGTGGTTGGGAAAGTTAAAGCGTTGCTCCCCTAACTCCTTAACGCTGTCAGTTGCCGCCAGGCCCTCGAACCAGTCCTTCTCGCGGTTACCATACCCATCCGCCGCGTCGATGAACGCCTGGAACTGGATGTAGGTCATGGGGTAACGGGCAATATAGAACGGCAAATCCACCTTGACTTTGCCCACTCCCTCAACATCGACTTCGACGAAGGACTTCCCCTCAAGCGCCACCTTGCACCAGTCGATATCCGGCAGGCCGTCGGGCCGCAGCCCGACGCCAGGCCGCGGATCGCCGATCGCGGCCAGTCGTTCCTCGATCCGACTTCGGCGGAAGTGCAGCGTGTCCGGGTCCTCGATCTCTTCCACCAACATCTCGTAAACGGGCTGTAAGCGCTCGTCGGCCCAGCGGAACTCATTCCTGCGCCCGTTTTGATCCCACTCTGCCGCCGCCAGTCTCACCTGTCGTAGCAGGCGCAGGTCGTCTTGTTTCTGCTCAATCCAATCTGCCAGACGGTCCCACTTCCGCAGCAACGCCTCGTGCGCCACTTCTATGGTGGGATTCCTCCCCTGCGTATCGGTCACCAGCAACCGCGCTTTCGTGAACTCCCTCACCAATTCTTCCGCGGCCTTCGGCACGGAACGCTCGATCTCTTCCAGCGGCGCTCGTCGCCGGGTGGCCGTGCCGCGTTCGTCCACTTCCACCAAACGGCGGAACACATGCAGCAAAACCTCTCGTGCGGCAGGTGAAAGCTCGCTGAAAACGTACTCCGCGCGCTTGCCAATAGCTCCCGCCACGCCGCCCAAGTCGTCATAAGCTTGACTGGTAAGCTGCCCGTCCGCAGTGTGCCGCTGGTAGAGCTCATCCAGCAGGTAGGCCATCAGCGCCAGCGCGCCCGGTTCGCTCCCCGTGTCGTTCACGATGCGGCCGGCGAGGTCACCTTCGAACTGCAACCCGGCCCGTTCCGCCGGACGAACGATCATCTCCTCGAGGGACAGCGGGTCGGGCGCTCCCAGGGAGTAAAATTCCTTTTGCAGCAGTTCCACCAGCGCAGGGCTGATGGGGATCATCTGGTGATAAAAATCGGCGCGCAAGGTCGCCACCGCCCGGAACCGGCCTGCTGCCACGGCTTGGCGCAGCATTACCGCGAATGGGGCACGATAGTCAGCACGCACCAGCGTGACCAATTCTTCCAACTGGTCGATAAACAGCAGCAGTTCCGCCCAATCGGGCCTGCCGCTCAGGATTTGCAGGATCAGTTGGGCCAGCGCGGCGGGCTCAGCGGCCAGCTTTGCGGCGATATCGCGCGCTTCAAACCCGGGCAGGTGGGGCTTCAATTCGAGTGCCAGCGCCATAAAAGGGTTGTCACCCACCCCGCCCGGCGTCATGCGCAGCCACAACCAATCTGCGCTGCTCGAGTCCTCGCTGCGGATGGCGTTTCCTTTCAGACTCGGAATCAGGCCGGCCCAGACCAACGACGATTTGCCCGCGCCCGACGCGCCCACCACGGTCACAAACCGGTCACGGTTGATCCGCTTAACCAACTCATCGGTTTCCCGGTCTCGTCCGAAGAAGATAGGAGCGTCCTTCTCGGCGAAGGCTCGCAATCCGGGGAAGGGCGAACCGTGCCAGAGTTCGGGCGGAGGTGAGGGGGATAGCATGGGTGGCGGAGCAGGCGCTTTGAGCAGCTCCTCGACAAGAACTCTCAGGTGGTGGGTAAACTGCTTGCGAAAATCGGCCGGCCCTTTGTACTCATGCCGGCCGCGCAGGATCGCCCCGGTCTTGGGATCGCGAAATTGAGCGAAGAACTTCTTGACGCGCTCGTACTGCTCAACTTTCTCCTGGAAATCGGGCGCGTCCGGGTCCGGGAATGGTACTGCTTTTCGGCGGTACACCACCACTTCCGGCTTCGCGTTACCTAAGGGGCCGGCGCGCTTATTCCGGCCGGCGGCCTCTACCGCGTTCTCGTATTCCCACTCGGCGCCCGAATAGTACGGCTCACCGTTGGCCTTGCGATACGGAGGATTGGGCAGCGGTGTCCCCATCCGCATCCAAAAGATCACAACTACGATGTCGCAATCGGCGGGCTTGGTCAGCCCTTGATCGATGGCTTCCTGCGGGCTCATCGTGGCGCGCATGACTGTGCCCGCGCCGGGGTTATCCCAGGCTACCGGCTCAAGGAAGACCTTCCCCCTGAGATGCGGCTCATACTGCAATTGCTCGATCACTTCCAGGGCGATCTTGCGCTCGGCAGGCACATCCCCCGGCGAAGAAAGAAAAATCTGCAAGTGACGAACGAAGTGCACGCGCGGTTCCTTAGTCACGTTGCCCGGTAGTGTACCGCATCGGGACGTCGACTGCGTCGACTGCATCTGTGTGTTGACCCGGCTCCCTGGAATTTGCCACTCGGCGTCTCCGTATCACTGGGACGACTCTGCGTCCACAGCCGACAGGGCGAGGGGCAACAGCCCTTCCCACAAGCAATAGGCGAATAGGTCCTAGCTGACGGCGCAGTATTTACGAATTACGCCTGGTCAGCAACTCGGAAACTGATGTACCGCTGCCGCCCGATCCGTTTTCTTTACACCTCCGGCGCTATCTTGCATACTGGCTGGTATGGATTTACCGCCTAAATTATGGTTCAAGATCCAGCGATGGCGCTCCGCATTGCGCTCGCTGTTCGGGGACAAGGAGCCGGCTTACGAGCCGACGCTTCGCATGTGCCCTTCGTGCCGGGGACTAATCGAACGCAAGGCCTCTACCTGCCCGCTTTGCGGCTTTAACGTTAAGTCGGCCCGCGCTCGGAGCAGCACCGCCAGGCCAGGCCGAGTCATGGGCGGAGTGATTCCGGTGCCGGGCACGGCGAACGCCATCATTATCGCGTTCACGATCGTCGTGTACGCGCTCAGTTGGTTCATGACGGAAAGAGCCGCGGCTGCGGCCATGCAACAGGCGCCGGCGCTAGGCGGAATCTCAACCTACGTCCTGGTGCGGCTAGGCGCGAAGTGTCCGCTCATTTTTGCGGGTCAATGGTGGCGGCTGGTGACGGCGGTATTTCTTCACGCCGGACTCATCCATATCGGCTTCAATCTTTGGTGCCTGTTTGACGTGGGACCCATGGTGGAATCACTGTTCTCCAGTTCTAAATTTGTGGTGATGTATCTGGTCACCGGAGTCATCGGATATCTGGTCAGCCTCGGGTGGACTCCGATGGGAATCTCGATTGGCGCTTCAGGGGCTATCATGGGGCTGATCGGCATCCTAATCGGCGCCAGCTTTCACCACGGCTCGCTAGGCAAGGACCTACGGCGCCAACTCTGGCGGTGGGTGATCTACATCGTCATCTTTGGCCTGCTGCCGATGTTCGCCGTCGATAACGCCGCCCATTTCGGCGGATTCATCTCCGGGTTGGCCCTCGGGTATTTGATTCCAGAAGGAGAGCCCCAAACGCGGATGGACGAGGATGTGTGGAGTGGGCTCGCGGTGGTTGCTGTCGTGATTATAGCGGGCTCGTTCGTCCTGATGGCTCTGAGCCTCTCGCGCCCCATCGCCTGACACTGGTTAAGCGCCGTCCCGGCGCGGGGCTAAGCGCCATCCCGGCGCACGGCATCAACGTATGGGTAGCGCGATCCTAACTACGACCGCGGAACTCGCCAAAAGCAGGAGCTGGCGGGAGCTTCTGCCCGTCGTGTGGGAGTTCTTGAAGCCGCGCCGCCGCATCCTGGCGCTGGGCTTTGGCCTGATGGTGGTGAACCGTCTCGCCGGACTGGTGTTGCCAGCTTCCTCGAAGTTCCTCATCGACAATGTCCTCGTGCGTCATCAGGGGCGACTGCTCGCGCCCATCGTCGGCGCTGTGCTTGCCGCGACACTCATTCAAGGTCTCAGCTCCTTCGGCCTCACCCAGGTTCTCTCTAAAGAAGCTCAGCGCCTGATCGCTGAGTTGCGCGTCCGGGTTCACTTCCACGTGTCGTGCCTACCGCTCGCCTACTACGATTCGAATAAGGCCGGCACGCTTGTCGCGCGCATCATGAGCGATGTTGAGGGACTTCGCAATCTCTTAGGGACCGGCATGGTGCAGTTTGCCGGCGGCCTGATGACGGCGTTGTTCGCCCTGATCGTGCTCGTCAAAATCAGCCTCATCATGACCGTGTATGCGGTTGGAATTCTCGTCGCCTTTAGCGTGGTGCTCCAGAAGGCTTTTTCGGTGATCCGGCCGATTTTTCGCGAGCGCAGAAGAATCAACGCTGAAGTCACCGGCCGCCTCACGGAGTCTATTGGCGGCGTGCGCGTGGTGAAGGGCTATCACGCCGAAGCGCGCGAACAGCGCGTCTTTGCCGAAGGTGTCAAACGACTGCTCGATAACGTCTTGAAAACTCTTACAGCCACCTCTGTCATGAGCCTCGCGGCCACCACGCTGCTTGGGCTGGTGAGCGCGCTGATCATGATTCTCGGCGCCCATCGCATTCTCGCGGGCGGAATGACGCTCGGCACGTTTGTCACTTACACAATTTTTCTCGGAATGCTGGTCGCTCCCGCGATGCAGGTCGTCGGCGTGGGTACTCAGTTGAGCGAAGCCATGGCCGGCCTCGAGCGTACGCGAGAGGTGCTAGAAGAGCCTCGCGAGGATGACGACCCCGAGCGGCGCATCGCGATGGGACCGCTTCACGGCGAGGTCAGGTTTGAGGAGGTGTCATTCGCCTATGAGAACGGCAAGACTGTTCTCGTAGAGGTGAGCTTCAAAGCCGCTCCCGGCACCGTTACAGCGCTCGTCGGACCTTCCGGCGCTGGTAAATCCACCTTGATTGGGCTGGTGTGTGGCTTTTACTCTCCGATGAGCGGCATCATCACGATCGATGGAGCAGACCTGCGCCGGATCACCCTCGATTCTTATCGCACGCAACTTGGCGTCGTGCTGCAGGAGTCATTTCTTTTTGACGGGACGATCCGCGAGAACGTCGCTTTTTCGCGGCCTGACGCGGGCCAGGGGGAAGTCCTCGAAGCCTGCCGGATTGCCCGGGTTGATGAGTTCGCGGAATCTTTTGAGCATGGCTATGACACGGTGGTGGGCGAGCGCGGCGTCAAACTGTCGGGCGGCCAAAGGCAGCGCGTCTCCATCGCCCGCGCCATCCTCGCCGATCCCCGTATCCTTATTCTCGACGAAGCTACTTCGAGCCTCGACTCGGAATCCGAGGCCCAGATTCAAGATGGACTCGGGTATCTGATGGGTGGCCGCACGACTTTTGTTATCGCTCACCGGCTATCCACAGTCCGCCGGGCCGATCAAATCCTTGTGCTCGAGGCAGGAAGAATCATCGAGCGCGGCAACCACGAATCCCTCTACCGCGCAAGAGGGCGCTACTTCGATCTTTACACCAGGCAGTACGGTCTTGAATCAAATCTGTTTTTGGCGCCTGGCGAGGGCGAATCTGAGACGCCAGTTGAGACTCTCGAGGCAGACCAGGCATCGTTGCCGGGCGTAGAGCCAGCAGGGCCAGATCCGCTCGGCTGGATTGAGCGCCGCGATTCGTGAGTTCAGATAGCATGATGGACCAGCAACCGGTTGTGATCGTCGGTGGAGGTCTCGCTGGCAGCGAAGCCTCCTGGCAGTTGGCGGATCGTGGGATTCCAGTGCGGCTGTATGAGATGCGGCCGGGGCGCGAAACCCCCGCGCACAAGACAGGCCGGCTGGCGGAGCTTGTTTGCAGCAACTCTCTCAAATCCAACTCGCGCGGCGCGGCATCCTGGCTGCTGAAGGAGGAGTTGCGGCGCGCCGGATCCCTGCTAATCCGGCTGGCCGACGCGCATGCCGTTCCCGGT
>JBOGLX010000212.1:0-9066 GCA_050745765.1 Occallatibacter sp.
TCGCCGTCTGCACTTGCCCGCCGGTTGTCATCTCGCCACCGCCCATGCTTTCCTTATAACCGTCAGTCGCGTGGAAAACTCAGCAACTCCCCGCAGACGCATCAAAAAAGTCACAGGCTCTCAGGACAGGCTAAAAGTCGTGCCCTTTCAAACCCGGACTTCCACCACGGGCCGTTAAGCGGGGATTTTCCCCAGATCGCGGCGGGTTCTCCTTCGCCCGCCGTCAGACCTCGACGGACTGTGCCATGCCCGGACCCCTCTACTTAAGAATTGTGCGCCAAAGGGGCAGACTTAACTGCAAAACGGGCGGGAGGATTTTTCCGGCGTCCTCGGGATACACCTACTCCGGAATTGCTCTAAAGGTCAGCAAAGACTGGGTATGGGACCACTCCAGCCGGAAGGCGCCGCATTTGCCTGTGATCCGCATGAGCGACGGAGTCCTCCGCTATCGCACACAGCGAAATCGAAGAGTTCGTCAAAGAGCGCGAACGTCTGTCGTCCTTGCATCGCAAGCGCCGGTAAAATGGACGCAGCCCGCTCGTTTTCCCCACAGAAATCGACGAACCGATGGGCAAATCGCACCAGGCAGGGTGGGTCGTCCTGCGGGGAAACCGCTGGTACGGGTATTTCCGCAGACGAGTCATTGACCCAATTACCAACGAAGAGATGCAGGATACGGTCTGCGTCTTGCTGCAACTCAAATCCAAGATGACCAAGGCGGAGGCGCGCGAGGCCCTCCGGATGGAAATCGCCAAGCAGACCGGTCAAAACCCCGCGGGCAGAGTTTTGAAGAGCAGCTCTGTCACCTTCGAGTGGTTTGTTCGCAAACGTTACTTTCCGTTACGCGAAGGAGACTGGCGGCCGGAGACTGCGAAGGAAAAGATGGCTCAGATTGAAATCGACCTCATTGCCAAGTTCGGCGAGTATCCGCTCGACGCGTTCGATCGTTTGATGCTGCAAACACATGTCAACAATCTTGCGTTGCGCTATTCGCCGGACCGGCCAAGCAGGCAAGATCGTACCTGAAGTCCATCTTCGACGAAGCCGTCGAGCAAGAGTTCCTGATGAAAGATCCTACCCGAAAGCTCAAGATTCCCAAGAATCTTCGGCCCAAGGACAAAGGGATTCTGAGTTGGGACCAGATGTGGTCGATTCTGGCAGGAACGGCCAGACGAGACCGCCTCCTGCTCATCCTGGATATGACTGAGGCGCTTCGCCCGAGCGAGTTGTTCGCTCTCCGCTGGCGCTCGTTTGACGGTCACAACACTTTGTCGATCTCCGAAACCGTCTACCGAAGGAAAATCCGTTCCTTCGGGAAGACGCCCGGAAGCCTTGGCAAGGTTCACCTTCCTGACGACCTCGCAAGCGAACTCCGTCGCTGGAAGCTGGAGTGCAAGGACCGCTCGCCGGAAACGTTCATCTTCCCGAACTCGGAAGGCGGGTTCATCGACGCCGCTAACTACCGGTTCCGTGTTCTCAAGCCGCTGGCCAAAAAGCTGGGAATTCCGAGGCTGAACTTTCAGACTCTGCGCCGGACGATGGCAACCCAGGCGCAGAGGATGGGGTCGGTCAAGGACGATCCAGGCGCACCTCCGTCACTCGCGGCCCGACACCACGGCCAACGAGTACATGCAGGAGTTGCCGGAAAGCGTCCAGGAGATGGTCGGATCGGTGTACGCAAAACTCAAGGAAGGAGGGGAATCGAAGTAGGCAGTCTCGGATTTGCTACCAAATGCTACCAATCCACGCGAACAGGAGTCAGTAAATTATTGATTCCATGGTGGGCGCTGCAGGATTCGAACCTGCGACTTCCACCGTGTGAAGGTGGCACTCTACCGCTGAGTTAAGCGCCCCCTGAGAGGGAACGGAAACGGGTGCGCGCGGCGGCGTCCCGTAGGTTAGAGTAACACCAGCAGGGCTTTAGGGCCAAGATAGGCGGCGTACGCCGCACTTGTACTTTCGCCGTTCGACAATCTACGATGCGCTGGAGCTTGAAATCGAACCGGCGCCCAGGCAATCCAGGCCCGGATCATGTGGCGGAATCGCAGGGGCAGGACTGCATCCGATTGCCAGGAGTTGGCTTTTGCAGGCGCGGGAACATGGGCAGATCTGGGGACGGCCCTGGCTGTGGGGAAGACCGCCGGTTCGGGACAGGGTGCGGGGAAGGGGCGCGAAAGCCGCACGGCGGGCGGAAAATCGGGGGCGGAAAGGGTCCGGGAGGCGCAACCTTCAGACGGAGTTGGTGTTCGAAGGGGTATGGCAACCATGGTCCTGGACAACTCGGCCCTGGGAGCGACATTGGCACTACGGCCGGACCTTAGACCAAACCCAGGGGTGGGAACACGGGCGGAACTGGACCCGGCGAGCGATGCGGCGCTGATGCTGCGCGTAGCCGCCGGCGACGAAGCTTGCTTCAACTTCCTGGTGCAAAAATACCACCGGCCTATGATGCACTTCCTTTTCCGGATGGTGCACAACCAGGCGGTTGCCGAAGAGTTGGCGCAGGAGGTGTTTCTGCGCGTCTACCGGTCGAGGGAGAGCTACCGGGCGGAAGCCAAGTTCACGACGTGGCTTTACCGTATCGCCACGAATCTGGCGGTGAACCACGCGCGGGACACGCGGAGGGAACGGGGGGCGCAGACGGTCTATCTGGATGCGCCGGACGAGGAATCGGGAACCACGCCGGATGTGGCCGACGACAGGCCCACGGTGGAACAGCGGATCCTGCGCGATGAGCGCATGGGGGCCATTCGCGCGCATGTGATGGCCCTGCCGGATCGGCAGCGGATGGCGGTGCTGATGCACAAGTATCAGGGGTTGGATTACAGGCAGATCGGAGAGGTGCTGAGATTGAGTGAATCGGCGACCAAGTCGCTGCTCTTCCGCGCCTACCAGACGCTGCGGGAAAAGCTGAAGGATTTCGTTTAAGGGAAGAAAAGCCGGACGCACCGGCGGGGATTGGAGGAAGAATGAACACGACAAAGACACATTGCGCCGAAATGGAATCGAAGCTGGCTGGGGTGCTGCTCGATGCGGAGACGGCGCCCGCTATGATTCGAGCGCATCTTGAGGAGTGCGAAGGCTGCCGCGAGGAGCTGGCCAGGCTGAAGGCGACCGTGTCGCTGCTGGATACATGGGAGGCTCCGGAGCCGAGCCCTTACTTCATGACCCGGCTGGATGCGCGGATGCGGGAGGAGCGTGCGTCCGCGCCGGCCGGCTGGCTGGGCAGAAAGCTTGCGGGCCTGCGTGCCGGATTTGTCTACGGACCTCATGCCCACGTGCGGCCGCTGGCGGCCATGGCGCTGACGATTTTGTTGTTGGTGGGTGGGGGGACCTACCTGGACGTGACGAACTGGGACCAGCCGGCCGTGACGCCAACGCAGGCCGCGGTGGTGCACGACCTGCAGACCCTGGACAACAACGCCCAACTGCTCGACCAGTTGGAAGCACTTTCGAGCAACGATACGGATAGCGGCAACTAGCTCGCCCTTGCTCGCCCCTTGATTTGGGCCGGCTGGGAGTTGCAAGCGAGGCCCTGTGACCTGCGTGCCCAATGCGGGGAGAGTTCGTGCGGCAGCTTTGGCTGCGGCGATAGCGTTGGTGTGTCTTCCCGCGGCCTCTGCGCGCGGCCAGCACCGCGGAGGCGGCGGGCGGCACGGGGGAGCACATAATGCGGGGCCGCGCAATGCGGGGCCGCGGGAAGACGGAAACCGAGGTTTTGCCGCCCGCCAGCAAGGCCGGCAGGCGCAGCGGCGCCGGCAGGAGAACAGGCAGCAGCAGCCTCGGTTTCAGGGTTATCCGCAGGGCTATCCGGGATACGGTCAACAGCGGCAGGGACAGCAGGGTTATCCGGGAACGCATTCGCGAGCGCCGCAAGGCTATCCGGGAACGGGGCAGCGGCCGGCCTACCGTCCCGCGTATCCCGGCGCAAATTCGGGCGGTAATCGGGGCGGCGGCTACCCCGGCGTGTCTGGCGGCCAGGCCCGGGCGCCCTACTCGTATCCGAGCGTGGCGCGTCCGGGACATTTAGGGGACTGGCTCAACAGGCACCGCGGGCTTTCCGTGCAGCAACAGGAGAGGGTGCTGCGTAACGATCCCAGCTTCAGGCAACTGCCTCCGGGTGATCAGCAGCGGCTGATGCAAAGGCTGCAGCAGGTGGACCGCATGCCTCCGGCGCAGCGGCAGCGCACGCTGGCACGCAGCGAGATGCTGGAGCGGCTTTCGCCCGAGGAGCAGCTGAAGATCAACCGCTCGGGCACGCAGCTTCGGAGATTAGCGCCGCAGCGGCAGGCGTTGGTGGGGCAGGCTTTCCGGGAGTTGCAGTCGGTGCCGCTCAATGAGCGGCAGACCGTGATCGGCTCGGCGCGCTACCGGGGCATGTTTACGCCGGAAGAGCGCGGCATTCTCACCAACCTGCTGCGCGTGGAGCCCTATACGCCGCCGCGGTGAGAGCGCGCCGCTTCAGGATTCGCGTCGTCCGGCGGAAGTGGATAAACTGGCCGCATGGCGCTGAAATTCACCACTTCGTATCTCGAGGATTCGCTTTCGCTCTTCCGCTATTACAAGAAGCTGGCCGAGCGCGCAATGGAACAGGTGAGCGACCAGCAGTTATTCGCCACGATCGACCATGAAGCGAACTCCATTGCGGTGATTGCGAAGCACATGGCAGGCAACATGCGCTCGCGCTGGACGGATTTCCTCACCACCGACGGCGAGAAACCCGGCCGCAACCGGGACAGCGAATTTGTCGATCCGCCGCAGACACGCACCGCGCTGATGGAGATGTGGGAGAACGGATGGGCGTGTCTCTTCGGCGCGCTTGAGCCGTTGACCGACGCGGACATGGAGCGCGCGGTGACCATCCGCGGCGAGGCGCACTCGGTGATGCAAGCCATCAACCGCCAGTTAGCGCACTATCCGCATCACGTGGGGCAGATTGTGCTGCTGGCTAAGCATTTTGCCTGCGATCGTTGGCAATCGCTGAGCGTGCCGCGGAACAAATCGGCGGAATTCAATCGCCGCGTGGCAGCCGGAGAATCAAGCCAGCGGTAGAGCTGGCCCCCCGGACCGAGGCTTAGCGCGAGCGCCCCGCGATCCATCGCTAAGTTACAATAAGAAATGGGCTAAGGCCGATATTTCCTGAGTATTTAACGCAACCACAGCAAGGAGCATCCTTCTTATGGCGATTTCCGCCACTCAACTGCGTCCGGGCATGATCATCAAGCACAACGACCAACTGCACCTGGTTTTCAAGGTAGAGCACCGGACACCGGGCAACCTGCGCGCGTTCATCCAGGCCAAGCTGCGCAACCTGAAATCGGGCGCCATGTTCGAGCACCGTTTCCGTTCCGCCGACGCCATCGACAAGGTGGTGGTGGACGAAATGCCGATGGAGTTCCTTTACGCCGACGGCGACGACTACTACTTCATGAATCCCGTGGACTACGAGCAGACGGTGCTGAAGAGCGCCACGCTGGGCGATGCGGTCGAGTACCTGACCGCCAACCTGCAAATCAAGGTGAGCTACTTCGACGGCCAGCCTGTGGGCATCGAGCTTCCGCAGACCGTCGATCTGGAAGTGGTGGAGACGGAGCCGGGGTTGAAGTCAGCCACGGCGTCAAGTGTGACCAAGCCGGCAAAGACGGAGACCGGCCTCGTGGTGCAGGTGCCGCCGTTCATCAACGAGGGTGAAAAGATCCGCGTGGACACCAGCGAAGGAGCTTATCTGAGCCGGGCGTGAGAGGGTGAGGGTAAGACCATCGACCGGATCGATTTTCAGAAGCTGGCAGAGCTGTGTCTTCAGGAATCTAAAGCGCTACTCGGCGCAGACAACCAATCCCCCGGAAACTTATCTTGCAAAGGCGGCGCAGGTGTGTAGAATTGCTGCGGCGAAGAAACCATCATGGAAATTCCGGTTGGGATGAGCGTCGAGAATTGTATGAGGGATCTCAGGAGAATGAAGGCCGCTTCCTTTTTATTTTGTTTAGCCGCGCTGACAGCCGCTTCGGCTGTAAAGGCGCAGACAGCGCCCCCCAATGTGACTGGCGATGCGCGCGTGGACAAGCTGCTGAGCGAAATGACGCTGCAGGAGAAGATGGACCTGATCCGGGGAACCTTCGAGAGCCCTGCTACCGCTCAGGGGCAGGCGGGTTATCTTCCCGGCGTTCCGCGGCTGGGCATTCCATCCTTGCGATTTGCCGACGGACCTCCGGGTGTGCTGACCCGGCATGCATCGCAGGCAGAAACCGCAACCATGGGGGTGGCTGCCACTTTCAGCGTTCAGGATGCACTGGAGAACGGCGTGGTGATTGGCCGCCAGGATCGCTCGCACGGCATCGCTGTATCGTTGCAACCTTTCATCAACATCGCGCGGGATTTCACGTTCACGCGCGCCTACAACACTTTTGGCGAAGATCCGTTTTTGACGTCGGTCATGGGCGCGGAGGAGATTCGCGGCATCCAGTCGCAAGACGTGATGGCGATGGCCAAGCACTATGTAGGATACGATTCCAACTCCTTCGATACTTCTATCGATCGGCAGACGCTGCACCAGATTTACCTGGCGCCCTTCGCCGCCGCCGTCAAGGCTGGAGTGGCCTCCATCATGTGCTCCTATAACAAGGTGAACGGGGCGTTTGCATGCGGGAATTCGCATACCCTGGAGACCATTCTTCGCGGCCAACTCGGATTCAAAGGGTTTGTTACTTCGGACTGGGGTGCGGTACACAACGTGCACTTCATCGACAATGGGCTGGACATGGAAATGCCCGGGCTCTTACCGCCGGGAAACCCGATGGGGGCGTTTCTCCATAGCTATTTCCAGACCACGCCGCGCGCGGAGAAACCTGCGCCGGCGCTGGATGCGAAGGCGCTCGCAGGCATGCTGGGCGGGACGATCCCGGAGGAACCGCAACTGGCCTTCGACCTTTCCAGCTTTCCTCGCGAGGCCGGCAAGGAAACCATGCGGGACGCGCTGCGCGATGGGAGCGTGACAGAGGCGACCATCACGCAGGCGGCGGGGCGTGTTCTTTACGAGATGGACCGCTTTGGCTACCTCGATGGGAAGGAGAAACAGAGCATCACACCGCAAGCGCTTGCGCCCAACGACGCGGTGATCTTAAAGACCGCCGAAGATGCTGCCGTGCTGCTGAAAAATGAAGATCGCATTTTGCCGCTGGGGGGCTCAGCGTTGAAGTCTTTGGCATTGATTGGTCCGGGAGCGGGACAACTGGACGCCATTGGAGTATTTGGGGAGCGTTCACCGGGGCTCGTCAGCCAGGAGACCGGTCCGCTTGCGGCTTTGCGCCAGGATGCTGCGGACGATGCAGGCGTGAACATCGCCTATGCTGTGGCCGATGACATGACCGGCACACCGGTTCCCGCGGCCCAGCTTTCGCACGATGGCAAGCCGGGACTGGAGCGGATTGCGGCGGATGGCAGCACACAAATAGACCGCGAACTGAACTTTACTCTCTCCGACCATCGTTCACTTCCTGCGAATACGTCGTGGACATGGAAGGGGACGCTGACGGTTCCCGAGGCGGGGAGCTACTGGCTTTACCTGCAGGTGCTTGGGGCGCGTGGTTCCATTTCGGTCGATGGAAACGAGATTGGCAGGACGGGAGCCGTGAAGGGCGCTGTTCATGGCGACGTGCAGTATGCCACGCAGGACAATGTGTTCCCCACTACGGATGGACTGGACAACGTGCGGCGCGCTGTCGAGCTAACCGCCGGGACGCATACGATCGCGGTAAAGGCGTCGCCGGATACGTCGGGAAATCCCGAGCAGGTTCGCCTGAACTGGATGACGCCGCGGCAGCGTAAGGCGGACTACGAGCATGCCATTGCAACTGCGAAGTCTGCCGGTACGGCAGTGGTGTTTGTGTGGTCGCGCGGTAAACCTGCCTTTGAGCTGCCGGGCGATCAAAACAAGCTGATTGAACAGATTGCCGATGTGAATGCGAACACCATCGTGGTGATGAACGTCAGCCAGCCTGTCGCGATGCCGTGGCTGAACAAGGTGAAGGCCGTTCTGCAGATGTGGTGGCCCGGCGACGAAGGCGGATGGGCTACGGCGAACGTGCTGTTGGGGAAGGCGGACCCAGGCGGCAAACTTCCATTCACATGGGCCTATAAGTTGACCGATTACCCGGCCACGGATCCGGCGCATCCGGAGCGCTCGGCGAAAGGCGTGGATGGGAAAACGACCTACTCGGAAGGGATTTTCGTAGGGTATCGCTGGTTCGATCGGGAGAAGATCAAACCGCTTTTTCCGTTTGGCTACGGCCTGTCTTATACCACGATGGAGTTTTCGGAAATTCATGCACTCCGTGAGCCGAATGGCGGCATGGAAGTGAGCGTTACCGTGAAAAACACCGGACCGGTAGCGGGCGACGCCGTGCCTGAGGTGTATCTTGGCGCGCCGAAGACACCTCCTGCCGGCGTGCCCTTTGCGGCGCGCGCATTTTGTGGCTTCGATCGCGTGCGTCTGTCGCCACAGCAGTCGCGAACTGTGGTGATGCAGATTCCGCTGCTCAGCCTGCAATACTGGTCAACAGCCGACGGCCGATGGGAGACGGCGACCGGCGCGCGCACCATCGACGTGGGTGGTTCATCCCGAGATCTGCCACTGCAAATGCCCGTGATGATCCAATAGTTGGCGAAGATCTGAGCGGTTCGGCCACATTGCAAGGTCCGGCTCTTGGGCTATATGTGTGCCACTGGAGTATTAGGAAAGTACGCTGTGCGCCGCGTGATTCGTTTGTTGCAACCGGCAATCTACTAGAGCAATTCCGGAGCAGGTGTATCCCGAGGACGCCGGCAAAATCTTCCCCGCCGTTTTGCATATAATTATGCCCCTTTGGCGCACAATTCTTAAGTAGCGGGTTCCGGGCATGGCACAACCCGTCGAGGTCTGACAGCAGGCGGAGAACGCGCCGCGATCTCGAAAAATCTCTGCTTAAGCACCCTTTCTGACGGTGGGGGGGTGGGGTTGGCGCAAATCGCCCCATTTTTCAGTGCATGTTGTGTTGTAAGCCGCATGCAATGAGTCGCTTGCGAAATACG
>JBOGLX010000213.1:0-31134 GCA_050745765.1 Occallatibacter sp.
ATTTACACCCACGCCATCTCCGACGCTTACCAGGACCTGTTTGGCGAAGGTATCTTCACGGGCAAGGGCATTTATGAAGCCGCAACTCTCCATGCCGTTCTCAACCAGCGATTTCCGCGCAACTCTCTGCTCAGTCACGACCTGATCGAGGGCGCCTACGCGCGCGTGGGATTGGTGACAGATATCGAGCTGGTCGACGACTACCCTTCGCACTATAGCGCCTACAGCCGCCGTCAGCACCGCTGGCTGCGCGGCGACTGGCAGATTGCGCAGTGGATTTTTTCGCGCGTGCCGGATGAAGCGGGCCGATGGGGCCCAAATCCGATCTCGGACATTTCCCGGTGGAAAATCCTCGATAACATGCGCCGGTCGCTCCTGGATCCGTCATTGCTGATTTTGTTTGTGGCCGGATGGCTTGGGCTGCCTGGAGGGCCGCTCTATTGGACAATTGTTCCGCTGATGCTGCTCATCTTTCCTGCCCTCGTGCAACTGGCTTTCGGTCTCGGACGTGCGTACGCAAGCGGCCAAAAGGGACACGCCGGCGAGGCGCTCTCGGGTTTCTGGCGAGCCGCCTTTATTGCGCTGCTGCATCTGGTGTTTCTTGCGCAAATGACGTTTCTCACCTTCGACGCCATCCTTCGCTCGATGATCCGTGGGTTTATCACCGGCGAGCGGCTGCTCGAATGGGAGACTGCGGCGCAAGCCGAAATACAATCCGGCAAACGCTCGGCGATCGACCGCTATCTTGGCGCAATACCCCTTGTCGCGGCCGGGCTGGCGGCGCTGGTGTGGTTCGTGGCTCCGCATCGGGATGCGATCTTTTGCGCTGCGCCGATCCTGCTTCTCTGGGCGCTGGCCAGCCCGGTTATCGCGTGGCTCGACCGTCCTCCGCGCGAAAGGCTGCGTCTGGTTCCCGCCGATTGTGACTTTTTACTCCTCCACGCTCTGCGAATCTGGCGATACTTTTCCGAATTTGGCGTGGAAAAGCATAACTACCTTGTCCCCGACAACGTGGAGGAAGAAGAATCTTATGAAACGGCACGCATCTCGCCCACCAATATCGGATTACTGCTGAATGCGCGCCAGACCGCGTGCGAACTCGGCTTTCTCACAGTTCCGGAATTCGTTGCTCTTACGCGGCACAGCCTGTCCACCATCGCGCGTCTCGAAAAACTACGCGGGCATCTTTATAACTGGTACGACACGCATACACTGCAGGTGCTAGGCGGGGGCGCGCCATTTGTTTCGTCGGTGGACAGCGGCAACTTTGTTGCTTCGCTTCATACGCTTCAAGCCGGCGCGCGAGATCTGGCGCGGAGGCCGCTGCTGGAGCCGCAGCTTTTCACCGGTCTTCGCGCGCATTGGCGTCTCATGCACAGCGGCCGCCCCTTGCCCGCCGCCATTGCGCGGCTCCGCGTACCCCGCCCAAATTCAACTCTTTCGACGTGGGCCTCATGGCTGCCCAGCGCGCAGGCCGCACTCGCTGAGGCCGCCGATTCACACTCTGCCGAACCGCACAGCGCGTGGTGGCTGGCCCAGACGCAAAGCCGCATTGAAGCCATTCTGAAGCTTCTCCGCGACTACCTTCCCTGGACTCTCGCTGAATACGAACCGCTCCGCGCATCGTCCCAACTTGGCTTCGATAACAAGGCCGACCCCAGAACCATTCACGACGCTCTGTTGTTTGCCGAGGACCTGGATGCGCGCCTTGCTCGCGCCTGGCTCGAGCTGGCCGAAAACCCGGTCCTGGGGGAACTGGGTGAGCGCCTTCGCGAAGCGCTGCCGGCCGCGACGCACAATCTGCGCGACCTGGCGGCGGGGCTGCGCGAGATCGCGCAGGACGCCGAACGTTTCGCCGAAGAGACAGGATTCGATTTTCTTGCCGAGCCCGACCGCCAGGTGCTCTCCATCGGCTACGATGCTGGAAAGCGCCGGATTGAAACTAACTGCTATGACTTAGTCGCATCCGAAGCTCGCGTCGCAACTTTTCTTGCCATTGCCCGCGGAGATATTCCCCAGCAAAGCTGGTTTAAGTTATCCCGAGACCATACCCATGCTTACGGGCGCTTCATTCTTCATTCCTGGACCGGAACCATGTTCGAGTATCTGATGCCGGCGCTGTGGATGCGCAGTTATCCCGGCACGCTGGTGGCGCGCACGCAGGCTGCTTGCGTAGCCGTGCAGCAGGCATTTGCGCGCACCCTCAACATTCCCTGGGGGATCTCGGAGTCTGGTTACGCACGCAGAGATTACGCAGGCCACTATCTATATAAGGCATACGGCGTGCCGCGCATTGCCCTGTCGCCGGACGCGACGGCCGGGCCGGTGATCTCGCCCTATTCCACATTCCTCGCGCTCGGCGTCGATACAACTGAAGCATTGTTGAATTTACGCCGCATGAATAAGCTGGGGTGGGTGGGAGCTTATGGATTCTATGAGGCCGCCGATTATATCGACTCACCGCGCGAGCCGGTCTTGATTCGCGAATGGATGGCGCACCATCAGGGAATGTCGCTGCTCGCGGTCGCGAATCTGCTCTGCGACAACGTCGTGCAGCGTTGGTTTCACTCCAATCCTCTGGTTCAGTCCGCGGAGCGGCTGCTTCACGAAGTGCCCGAGAGCGAAGGTGCATTGAGGTCACGACTGTACGAGCTCGCACCCTTACGGGCAGATTGAGAACGCCGCGCGGCTCTGCAAATCTCTTGACGTTGCGGTCCGGGCCCGCGCACCATGATTCGGCCGCGTCACGGTTCGACTTTGACCAGGGCCAGGCAATTGGGGGTGAGTTTTAGATCGAGGCTGCCGCTCTTGAGCCTCACCATTGCAGGCGCAGGCAGCGCCGTTTCACGATTCAGTTGTTCCACCTGGCGCGGCGTAGGATCGAGCGGGCTGCCCATGGCGGCATACTCTTTGAGCACATTACCATGGTCTGCGTCCAGACGTTGGATGCTCGCCTGTGCATTTGCAGGCAAATGGCTGAAAACCAGATCCACGGTCTCGTCTCTGCCCCTGCTGCCTGGATCGACAAGATTCCACACGGCAATAATCACCTCTCCATTGGCGGCTTTGGTGACGACGACATTGTTCGCGGCGTTAGCAAGGCGCTCATTGCCGAGTTGATGCAACAAGGCAAATGCATAGTAACTTGGCTTGTTTATTCCGCCTTTTGCGCGAATTCCAAACCCATTGATAAATGGCTTTGGAATCGGTCCTTCTTCTTCAAATACGTCGGAGAACGTCCAGAAGGACATCGCGTTCACGTGTCCGTCGCACTCGCGCACGGTGTTCGCCAGCGCCGGCCCCATAAAGATGGTGTCGCGCGCATCCATATTGCCCTGCACGTTCCACTCCGACAAGATGAGCGGAAGGTGAGGCGTGGCCGACGCGTCGATCTCGCTCCGGACCTTTGCCACGGCGCGGCAGACGCGATCGTCCATGGGAACGTCGTGGCTTGTGCCGAAGAGATTCTCCTCCGTGTCGTCCGCATAGGCGTGCGTCGAAATGAAGTCCACGGGAACATGATTTTCCGCCGTATATCGGAGAAAGTCCGGAATCCAGGCCGTGGCCGCGGTTGACGGCCCGCCTACGCGTAATCGCGGGCTGACGCTCTTGAGCGTGCGTGCCGTGTGCGCATAAAGGTCGAAATAAGTCTGCTCGCGCGGCGCCCCAACCCAGAAGTCGATATTCGGCTCGTTCCACGCCTCGAAGTACCATTGGGAGACTTCGTCGATTCCATAACGGGCGACAAGGTGCTGTGCGAAATGCCGGATCAGATCGTCCCAGAGGTCCATACTTTTCGGCGGCGAGACATTGGGTTTGTACCAGAACGAATGCAGTGAGTCGGGATTGAAGGCGAGCTTCTTCGGCATGAAACTGATTTCGACGTAAGGGCGTACGCCGTTGCGAAGCAATCCGTCGTAAATCTGATCGACATAGGAGAAGTTATAGACCGGGTTACCGTGCGCGTCCTCGTTGTAAACGCCTACCTCATCGTCGAAGATTCCGTGGAATCGTACATATTTGAAATCCGTAATCTTCTTCACGGCGCGCAGGTCGTCGCGATAGCTCTCACGCAGTGAAAGAATCGCATGCCCCGAGCCGAACATTTCTTCCCAGAAGTGGGGGAACGGCGTGGCCGTCTGCTGCGCGTCGATTTGCACTGTCTCTTGAGCCAGCCCCGGCAGCGCAATCGTGAACAGCATTGCAACCATGAATGTGGTCTGAATTTTGAATCTCGATCGCAGCATGAACATCCCTCTATCCTCATTCCGATGCACGTTGAACCCTGCGGCGGCGAACGCATGCTTCAAATACTTTACCTCGCCTTAAACGCTGCTGTGAATGAGCGCGGACAGAGTTAGTGGGCGAAAGGAGTGGATTCGGAGGCCGTCGGACGCGGAGCCGAGACTATCGCGGCCATGGGCAGCTCGAGGCCAAAGAGCGACGCCGTGCCCTGCTGCGCATGGACCCAGATGCCATGAAAAGCGCTTTGCAACTCGGGGTGCAGTTCGAGCAGCGCCGACATGACGGAGATCGCTTGTTGGCGCGCCGCTTGCGGGTCGCGCAACTGGAAGGCTTCATTGGGACTGGGCGTGTATTTCACGTCGAGGTCGAGCCAATT
Source organism: Occallatibacter sp. (assembly GCA_050745765.1). Lineage (GTDB taxonomy): Bacteria > Acidobacteriota > Terriglobia > Terriglobales > Acidobacteriaceae > Telmatobacter. The sequence goes on from JBOGLX010000213.1 coordinate 4,622, forward strand.
GGCGACATTCGACGTCCCAATCGCTGTAACCGTGAAACTTTCGCCGTTCACAGTGAGCGTCGTGGGCTTTTCTCCGGGAAGGTTCGAAGGGCGCGTCCGGTTGGCCTCCTGCTGCAAAAGTTCCAGGTTAGGGCTTGAAAGGAAGCTGACCGGATCGAGGAGGTCGGAGGCCGTGTGGTAATAAAGCCAAGCGTCCCATTTGTCGTTCGTTTGCGCGTACCGCCGCGCGGCGAGCCAGTACCAAAGGCCGTCGTGACCGGCAGACATCATGGGCCTGTCATAAAAACCGGCAAGCAACCAGCGATCTTCAGGCGCCTGGGCCAGGATGAGGGAAACCTGCTGTGGCTGGGGCACGCCGGTCGCGTGAAGAAACGCCAGCGCATAGTTGCCCGGCGGCAGGTTGGTAAAGTGGAAGACCACCACGGGCGACCCGCAATAAAAATCGGTGGATGAGGCCGCGGGTGTGCCTGCGGCGTCGAGAAAATAGATCTCGTCGACGGTGACGGTGGCCGGTTGCACCAGAGGTTTCAGGAAATCGACAGAGCTGACGATGCCATCGAAATTGGCTGCGACCGCGGGGAGCGTGTTTGCCCGCAGTCCCTGGAGGTTCCCGGTCTGCACCTGCGCAAAGATGGACCGAGCCGTGCTGGCGAGCGTGTCGCGCTGCGCAGGCGTCATTTGCGCTTGCGTTGTGCAGGTGGAGGCGCGCGCGCACGGGAGGCACCCTGGAGTGAACGCGAGCAACGCAAGCAGCAGAGACCGATCGAGGTCAAAGAATTTTCGGGGCATGGCCGGATCTTCCTTACAGGCGACGGGCTGATGAGCGCGGCAAAATGGCGCGCCGTCTCATAGAAATTGGATGCAAACTGAACGCCATGCGAGCCGCGTAGAGTCCGAGGGAAGCCTTCGTGTCCTCGACGATCAGGGCGTTGCTGGGCGGGATTGTGTACCCTCCAGCCGCGCCAGCTCATTCGCTATTCCGCCTGTGGCCGGCCCTTTGGGATTGCCCCGGGATCCTTCCAGCGGAAGCACCTTGAGTGCGTGTTTCAGAACTTCTCGCTCGGCTTCCTGGAGGGACATCGATTCGATGACCTTCATGCCGCCAATTAGCTTGCTCAAGGCTAAATAGGATTGGCGGCTGTGGATGAGAAACTCGACAGGGTATTCGGGCTTTCTGGCGCGGGCCTGTTTCGGGTCTGCGTCCATTAAATAGCTGATCTGGGGCCTGGGAACGACTTTTGCGATCAGCCGGGCATAAGCTCGCATGAAAAAGTTTCGCAAATTGAGGTTCGCGAGCTCGTCGTAAATGAACCGGTCGAATACGATGACATTTGCATCGGAGCGCAGCGCCCTTTGAACCGCGGCCCGAGTCGAGAATGCATCCACCGAGTAAAGGCAGAGCCGCATAAAGCTCATCCACCACGAGCGGATATTTTTGTCGCGCCGATTGATCGGCGCAGCCGGAGTACCTATCCCTCTGTCGCCCTTAAACAGAGCGTGTCCGGCCGCTTCTCTGAAGCGGGTGAGCCTGGCAACATCATCCCAAAAAACAACCAGGTGCAGCCGCAGACCCGCTTCTCTTAGTTTGGCGCAGAGATTGCGGATCTGGGTCGTCTTCCCCGCGCCGTCGATTCCCGAGAAAGTTATGACCGTCTTATGACTAACCTTCCGGCTTAAATGCATGAGCTGACTCCACGAGCTTTGAGCAAGCGCGGGTTGTGCGTTAGTGCGAGCTGCTCGGGCTGGCATGCGAAAGCGCCATCACTGTGCCTATGGCGACGCCGGCTCCAACGACGATCGCGACCCTGATAAGAAAGATGCGGACACGCCGCTGTTTTGCCGGCGCAATTACCGCTCCTGCGGGCCGGGACGCCGTCACACCCATGCCATTTTCACTCGGAGCCGCGGCGGCGCCAAGGGGCCTTGTAGAACTATTCTTTTGCTGATCCTGAGCGGGCTGCGTGACGCTGGATGAACCGCTTTGGTCATCGTTTTGCACGGGCGCGGAGTTTTGCACGGGCGCCGGAGCCTGAGGATCGGAGCGCGTGCTTGCGGAGGGCGCAGTGTTCGTCGCGGCGCTCTTTGCGTCAGGGCTTTGCGGTTGACTGGGCGTCGTGTTGCTGGCCTGTGGTACAGGGGAAGGCTGCTGTTGCGCAGGCGCCGCGCTGCCAAAGGGCGCTGCCAGCAAGATGACCAGGCACCCGGTCAGGGGTTTCGTTAAAAGCCAGGTTGAGATTTTCATTTGCTTCTCCAATCCCGCTGGGACGCCGCTTTCGGAATCACGATCCGGAAGCGGCGGTGCGGAGTTCCGGGGACGTCTGAAATGTGCCGTTATCGGCATCGTCGCACTAAGCCGCATCGGCCGTCGGGCGATGAAAGCTGCCTACGGCTTCCGCTTCCGAATCGAAGATTCTGAAAAGACGGCTGGCGCCCGCGGCTTCCAATGCCGCTCGTCCGTCAGAAGAGACTGCCGCGAGCCTGGCGTCGCCGTTGCGCTTCATGGCTTCCTCCAGAGAACGCAGCAATAGGTAAATAACAGACGCTCCGAGTCCGCCGGCTTTGGAACAGTCGAGCACAAGACAGGGACGATCGGACTGCGTGCATTCTTCAAGCTCGAGGAAAAACAATCGTTCACGTTCGGGGGTCAATATTTCCGGAATCGGCATGACCCTCACGGAATTTATTGCGTATCTCATTTCGGCATCCGGCCTTGGGCGATTCTCTTCCTCCAACAGCGCTGATGGCGTCTATTGTTTGAGGCGCGTGGGGGGCTATACTGCGGCGCTGCGGTCATCCAACATCCTCCAGAACTCGCGCAAGTTCCGCTTCGGGGTGGCGGACGGCGCGCACTAACATATTCTTGCCGTACTGGAAAAGAGTCGCGACGTTTGTGTTATACCAGCAGCATTTCGTCATACGGGGCGATAGCCCGCACATAAAGCGGAGCTTCGAAATCCCGCACGGTGTAGCAACCATCGCCGCCACCAGCCGGTGATTTCCATCTAAAACGGTGAGTGGCTCGTATTCATTGACGCCAATGAGGATGGCGACGCCAAAACCCTCATGTCTTTCAGTTAACTGCTCGGCCAGGGAGGTGATCTTGGACAGAAACGATTTCTGCAACCGGTGGCGGCGCGCGCGGAGACTTCGAACTACTTCCGCGATGTAGAAGTTGCCACGCGCAAGTTTGCGCCATTGAGCACGTGGGAACACACGCACGCGGCGGAGGTCCATCTCGTTCAACTGGACTTCATACCACTCAGTTCCATCAGGTATCTCGGCCCATAAGGACAGATGCCGAGTAAATAGTAACGCGCGGCGTTTTGCATTTTCTCCGGCATCCTCGACGTTAGGCCTTATTACGATCTCTTGCAGGGCTTCCCTGTATTCATGAAACTCGGGGCACTGGAAGTCATTTTTCAAGAATTCTGCGATTACCTCGTCTTCCGACACGCGTCGGATCAAGCGAATCGGGCGGCCGGTCCCAGGTTGCAGAAGTTCTTTCGAGCCGAAAAGCGCGGCCACAAGAAACGGGACAGTTACACATACAAACAAACCAGCCATCAACGCCAGTTGCACCAGAATTACTTCGCGCAGAGAGGAATGATACTTTAGGATGCCCAGGATAAGGGCTGCGCAGAACGACAGTTGAACCCAGGTTGTATTTGCAATCTTATACGACATCTCGTAGGTGATAATGACGACACTCATGGAATAAGCAACTGTCTTCAATGCATAGATCGCCTGAAGATACGACAGGTTGTACTTTCCGGCTATTTCGAAACCTGAGCCGAAGAGGGAAGTCCAGACTGTCGGGGGTGTTAAGCACAGGCCTAGAGCTATGACGGACCCGATTCCCAATACGAGAAGAAGAGATACCGAGATAACTCGAAGACCCTTTCTTTCCTCCTTCGGCGTTCCGGCCACAAGCGGAAAGGTTGTATTCACAACGGCGGAGGAAAAAGAGAAGATGACCCGGCCCACCATGGCCACAGCCGCATAGAGGCCGGCTTCCCTGGCAGGGAAGAGGTGCTTCACAAGGACGATATCGCAATTGTTGATAAGCACCTGACCGGAAAAGAAAGACACTGCCTGCGCGGTTTCGACAATCGCCCGCCAGAGTCCGAGGGGGTTGGGCGCCTGCCTCGCCAGCCTGGGCGCAATGCAAAGATAAGCGGCCGCGATGGCGGCGGCGTTGGCGGCGATTACGCCATTCACCCCATAACCGAGCACCAGGAGCAGGAGCGACCCGCCCAGCCTGACCGCTCCCTCCAAAACCAGATTGGCGGCAAAACGACGAAAGCTGCACGTGCCTTGAAAATACCCGCGCCGGCAGCCCAGGGGAACGTAAAAGGCCGCGCCGATGGCAATGAGCGAAACAAGAATGGAATCGGGGAGATTCAGATAGGCCGCGATACCCGATCGGAAAAGGAACAAAACAAGCGCAACCATGAGCCCGCATGCCCAGGCGCTTCGATGAAGGGAGCGATAAACCGCCGCCTTGCCCTCCATCGAATCCTGCTGCGCAACCACCTTGGCGGTTACGATCTGAAAGGAAAGCGTAACCGCGGAAAGCAGCGTGAGGAGGGTGTAGACAACCGTTGCGTGACCGAAGCTCCCTGGACCCAGGTAGCGCGCTATGACGACGTTGTATGCGAGGTTGACAGCGGTTGTGAGACCGGAGCCGGCGAGCAGGATGACGCTTCCCGAAACGATGCGGGCCTGGAGCGTGCTAGCTTTGTTGGAAAGACCGTTGACCAAGGGATTAGCGCTCCGGTTGACCACGCCAGACGTGGTTTTCGATCCAGCAAAAAGAGCACAGCCGACAACACTTAATCCGATGCGGAAACTCGGCTTGTGGCTGCTCAGCCGGAGCCGCGAGGAGGCCCAGGCTCTGGAACTTCCGACAACCTCGGGGACTGTTCTGCGCTTCTAAGAAGATGAAGTCATGTTCAATCGCACAAGCGCCGCACTATTGTTGTACTTTCTTCTGTTTCGCGGTTGTTCCGGTCCAAAAGCGGCCGTGCCGCGCCTGCGCTATCGCGCAAGCGGAGATTCGCCAAAGATTATTGCTCTTTACGAGGCGTGGTTCGGCTTCTCCAAGCACATCGATGTCGGTTACTCGTCGCACGATCCATCTGTCGTCAAAAAACAGATTCTTCATGCCAAGGCGATGGGAATCTCAGCGTTCGTGGTGGATTGGTATGGAGACAGGGAACCGTTCATCGATCGGAGCTACGCTTTGATGCAGAAGATGGCAGCGAAAGAGAAGTTCCAGGTGGCAATGATGTACGACGAAACCGAGGCGCAAGTTGGCGCGACCGACGAGGCCATTGCCGACCTTACGATGTTTCACAACACCTACCTATCACCGAGCTCGCCTGGGCGCGTTGCGTATCTTACTTACGAGGGACGGCCCGTGATCTTCGTCTTTCCCAAGGGTGGGCACACAAATTGGGACGAAGTGCGAGCATATGTAAACACCTGGAATCCCAAACCATTTCTTATCGACGAAAATCTGCCGGGCGCATACGCCGATGCGTTCGACGGATTCTACGCGTGGATAAACCCCGGTAAGGAAGGGTGGGCAGCGGACGGCAGTAATTGGGGCAAGGATTACCTTAGTAATTTCTATCAAACCATGCGCGAAAAATATCCCGATAAGATGATTGTGGGGGGTGCGTGGGCCCTATTTGACGACAGTAAGGCGCCCTGGGGGTTAAACCGTCATATTTCGCCCCGCTGCGGGCAGACGTTCGCCGACACATTCAATTTCTGGCACAGTTATTTTCCTTCGGACGACCCCATCCCATTTGTGATGATCGAAACGTGGAACGACTATGAAGAAGGCAGCGCGATAGAGCGCGGCATTCCCACCTGCGGTGGATCGGGAACGGAGGACCGCTTGCCGCTTTCTACTGCTGGAGCGCCGAGCGCCGCTCATAGATGATTCTCGACGACGGCCGAGAACGGCTTCGCGAATTGGTCCCGGCGGCCAGATAGATTATTACCGCAAGGCGGCAGCTCCGATCTCACTTGCAAATTAGCTGCCGGAACGGATGCCCATTGCTTTATGTGACTGACCGCGTGAATTTGTTCCGGTTCAGATCTGAACGATCCCAGGTTAGGCGCAAAAACAAAGGCGCGCCGAACCTGGGGCGCCCAGGATTTGGCACATTATCAAGCGGTCAGAAACCTAGGCTGCCTTGTTGGCTGACTTAGCTGGAAAAGCGTCAGGCTGCACTGCATAGCCGCCATTTTGAACCGCCATCATGCCCGTCTGGGCCGTCATCTGGGCTTGAGAGCGATGTACAAGGCTGATCAACGAGAGTGGACGGTCACGGACTTCGTCGTATACGCGCCCCACATACTCGCCCAGCACGCCCATGGAGAGGAACAAGAGTCCTCCCACGAAAAACACGGCGCCAGAGACGCCTAAAGCCGCGATGGCGAGGGAATTCGGCGCGAGTAACATGGACAATCCCAGGAGAATGGCCATGCAGGTCGAGAATGCGAACAGCGCGAAGCTGAGCCGCAATGGTTTGTAGCTGAAGCCGGTGATCGCGTCCATGGCGTACTTGATGCGGCTGATGAACGAAAGCTTGCCATCGCCACCGGCTCGGTCCTGACGGTCGTAATAAACGATGGAATTCCGATAGCCGACCCATGCGCGCATTCCCGGGAGGTAGCGGCTTCTCTCCCTCATGGAGAGGATTGAATCGACCGCTTTTCGATCCATAAGGCCGAAAATCCCGGCGTTGAGAGGGATGGGGTAGTCGGAAAGAGCACCCAGAACACGATAAAAGAGCGGAAACAGCCAGGCCAATATCCGGCGCCGCTCCTTGCGGCTTCTTCTCACGCCTACGACAACCTCGGCGCCGTCTTGCCACGCCTCGATGAACTGAGGCAGGATCTCGGGCGGATCCTGGAAATCGCCGTCCATAAGGACGACCGCGCGGCCTCTTGCCGTGTGAAGGCCGGCCGAGATTGCGCCCATGTGACCCCAGTTACGGGAAAGCTCCACCACTACAACATGCGGATCCAGCGCCTGCAGGCCTTTCAGCAGATTGAGCGATGAATCCGTGGAGCCGTCGTTCACATAGACAACTTCCCAATCTTCGACGACGTCGTTTAACGCGCTGGCTACAGCCTCATGGAATTGTACGACTAGCTCTTCCTCGTTATAGATGGGAACAACTACTGAAACCATTGTTAGCTCCTGAATGCCGGCTGCTGTCGCAAACCGATGTTTTGTCGTCATACTCTTTCTCCAGCCGTATGTTATCGTGCAAGTTTATAACTATCCCGAAACAGAGTTATTGCGTTATTCGGGATCCGCCTGAAACACACGCACTCTCCATCGCACTTCAGAGGGCGTCAGGACGACGATGTAGCGAGCGTGCTCTTCCTGTTCCGCGACCGGCCTTTCGTGATCGAGAACCTGCATACCGTACTCGACCGTATCGGTGAGTTCGATGGACAAGCCTTCCGGCGAGTAGAAAACGATGCGGATATCGTGGGCGCGATCTTGATAGCGCGTGCGAATTCCCAGCGCGGTTTGCTCCTGGATCGCGGCCGCGAGCTTGCCGTGCGCATCGCCGACAAAGTCCGCATCGAGCAAGGCCGCCCGATTCTGCGCGAACGCGGACTTGAAACTTTGCCACGACTGCAGATAGTCCCGGATAGCGGCGGCCTGGGTCTGCTTTCCGAGCGGTCTTGGCCCTTCGAGGTGCGCAGGTTCTACGCGCACTTGCGCCTGAGCTGCCGCGAAGCCCGCCGCAGCCGAGGAGAATGCGCAAAGTATCAGCAGAAACCTGAGCACAACCTACTTCTCCCACCGAATCTGATTGCCCAAGACAACGCCACTTGCGACCGAAAGCATAGCTCCGTCATGAGCGGGCATTTCGACCTTGGCAATTCCGTGCTTCAGCGGGACGTCGGCGGTGAATTGCCCACCGTCGTACGTCTCAGTAAAGGTAACAATAGTTCCGTCCGCGACTTCGTTTCCGCTGCAGTCGCGCACCGAAGCGGTTTGCAGTTGGAGCTCGCTGCCAGTTTGCTGAGCGCTCATCGTCAAACCGCAAGGATCGCCTGATACCTGCCTGATCGTGCGTGACGTGGAGACTCCGCCGGCCTGCGCCATGAATCGGTCGACGCCGTCCTGGGCCGACGAATCCATTTCGGTCCAGGCCGCGCCATCCCGTGTTACAGCCGAGCGTGTCTGCGCGGCGCCGGACGGATTGGAAAGCTCAAACGTCACCGGGGTGGGCGAATCGACGAGGTTACTATAGCGGTCGAAGAGATAAACGGCGCCTGTGATGCCGTCGTGTATGCCCACCGGAAGCCGGGAAGGTTTGGCAAGCAAGGTGATGCGGGCAGCTCTGCTTTGCGGCAATACATTGAGCGCCGCGCTTTGCGTGGACGTGTCTCCCGCAAGGATCACCAGGTAATGGCCGGCATTGTTGAGCGATGCGGCGGAAAAGGATGCGGCCGCCCCCAACTGAACATTCCGTCTCAGAACCTGATCGGGACCCACAATATACAAGGTCGCGCGGCCGCTTCCCGTGCTTTGAATCGAGAATGCACTGCCCGCTTCGATCGATTGCGGCACAATCAAGCCTGCGTCCTGTGCTGGCGTCAACTGGGCCGCAGTCAACAGGAGTCCGGCAAGCAGGAGTGGAAGTCGAGGCCTCATGCGGCGCCTCCGAAGCTGAACGAAGAGACGACCGTGCGCTGGCTGCTGACCTTCCTGGCGAGATCTTCGGGAATGGGAATGACGAAGGTGGCGGGGGTTTTGGGCGAAAGCGCGCGGCCCATATACTGACCGACCACCCAGACGACCTGTCCGTTTTTGTCGTACAGCGTGCCAAGGACGTGTGCAACGCTTACCGGTTTGCCGCTTTGATTGACAAGTTGTCCGGTAAGCGAGGCGTCGGGCGCCGGATTGAGATGCTCGCTGTCAATTTCGATAACAGGCCCGGCCGCGGCGGAAACAAGAGATGAAAACGGCGTCATCCGGATGCTGCCAACGCCGGCCAACGACTTGCCGGGGAAATTGATTAAGAATGGGGTTATCTGTTTAGGCAGAAGAATGTGCGAGATCATATCGAAAGCGCCTTCGGTAACAATCGGCGACTGGTCCTTCGCCTGGAGCGTTGCAGTAACCGAAACATAGGCAGGCACGACGTCTTCGTTCAGAAGTTCGCCCAGGACCACTACACCTTCAGCTCTCTGGACCGGGTGCATATCGACGATGGTCACATGAGGCGAATCCACGCCCTGAGCCCCCCAATCGTCTCCTGGTCCGCGGAAGATTACGTCCCAGCGCAGATAGTCTTCAGAAATAACCTGAGGAGGAACCGCCGGTTCCCTTTGGAGCGGCCACTCCGGCTTCCATTGATCTCCCACTTTCACAACGTGCAGATCGCGGGCGCTAACTGAAGTTCCGACCACTGTAGACCAACTCATCGTGAGCCGCATCTCTGCATTGTCGTCCGAGGCATGAAGCGGCTGCACATTGAAACTTTCAAGACTCGCATAGGTACGAAGGCTGGGATAAGTTCCTGTCAGGTCTTGCACAAACTCAGATTCGGTGAATTGAGACCGATTATCGAGCCCGGCATACGCCCGGTCCCAATTCCGCAACTGAATTTCATCGGCGAGATTTGTCACTGCCGCTTCCGGCGTGGACGGCGAAGACAACAGGCTGTGTCCACCGGCGTAAGCAGCAGCGGAAGGCACGGGCCACAGCGTACCGACGGCCACAAACGCCAGGGTCGCAATGCCCAGCAAAACCGCGAGAAGGCGTCCTCCGATCATGAGACCAGCCTCCCCTTTGCGAGATATTCGTCGTAAGAAAACGAATGCTCTGCGCGAACTGCCCGGCGCTTCTCGTCGGGGATGAAGAGTACGAGAATAGCCAGGATGCTGCTGCCGAAGGGGAAGATCCCCCACATGAGTCCCTGCCAGTGCGGCGGCATCTGAGGGGCATTCACCGGCGTCGCGGGCGGGACACCATCCTTGCTCCATACGATAATAGTGTCGTCATCGAGGTGGTCCACGGGACGCCAGCCTGCAAAATACATGAGTGGATCGTAGGAAGGATCTCGAACGAACACCCACTTCAATCCGTAGCGGTCCGCGTGCCGCATGATGGCGCGAAGCGCGTCGAGGCCAGCCGCACCGTAATATTTCGAGCTGGTCAGCGGGCCTCCGCCATATCGCATCAATTCCGGCAGCCTGCGCCCGGAATTCCATTCGCCGTCGACGCTGCTGGCGCTGGTCATCATTGCCAGGCGCGCGATCTTATTGCCAAATCCCAGGGTGAAGTAGCGATATTGATCGTGGCCGCCGCGATTCAGCCACGCGGCCACGGAAGTTACCTTAAAGTTCTCGGCATCCGCTGGGTGATAAGTTGACCACGCCACGGCAAAAGCACAGGTGAGAGCCGCCAGGGCTGTCAAGCTGACGGCAGCCATCGCCCGATAGCGGCCGATGAGTTCCGCGGCCAGCAGGCCGACAAATGGAAGGGCAAGCAACGATGCCCAATAACTGAAACGCTCCATGGTCAGCACTTCGAACGCGCGGCCAAGCAGAATATGACCTACGGGCGTAGTGCCTCCGAGTCCTATGAGAAAAGCCACCCAAAAGCCAAGCAGCAGGGGACGCAGACGAGCAACTGTCGAGCCGCGCAGGAAGATGAAGGGCAGGGCGAGAATCAAGGCTCCGTAAGGAACGATGAAGTAATTCAATCCCCATTGAGGGCTGAGAATGTAATTTGCCCGGCTCGGATGCGGAATGGGCATCTGCGTGACGGGGTAGTGGAACAAGGCGATCCAAAACGGTAGCAACACCACCGCAATCGCAGCGCTTACAGCCAGTACGATGCCCACAGTGCGGCGAAGGAATGCACTCTTCGAGGCGCTACCTCCGCTTACCGGATCGAGAAAGGCAAGCGCCAGAACCGGCAAGGCAAAGAAAAACGACCCGAAAAGAAGCGTTACATGATGGGCAGCGGCTGCCGCGGTAAAAAGAAAGCCAGCTTTGACGAAGGGCCGCCAACCGCCGCGCCGCACCCATATGTAGAGAAACGGAAGAGCGTTCAGGTAAAGGGGCGCGGCGCAGGTGGTGGCGAGCTGCCCCGCAGAGTAGACAAGAAAACTCTCTGCCCCGAGAAAAATGCAGGCGAATGCGGCCAGCGACGCGGCGCGCGGAGTGACCCACAGCAGAGAAAACCGATAGACGCCCACCACAAGAAGAAGAATCGCGGCCAACTGGACAGCCATGTAAGCAAGGTCAAGACCCAGGACGTGAGAGACCACGGCTATCCATTGTTGTGGGAGGGGAGGATAAGTCGTCTGGGAAAAGCCGGCGTACCACTTAGCATTCCATGGATTAAACCAATGGTGAAGATAGTGCGAGGCAAAAAAGATATGGAAGTTTGTGTCGTAGGACTTCAAAGGAAGTTCCATCAACAGCAGCGGCAAGTGAACCGCGACAGCCGCCATAAGAAGGAGGCCCATCGGTATTGGCCGCTCGAGCGGATTAATTGGCTCAGATGTCTCCAAGTTTGCCTCTCACAAACCCTTTGAATTTGCGCTCGTTAAGGAAAGCAACACCCCCGGCGGCGCATGGTTTCCCATCAGTCAGTCATTGGCACGAGAACGGCCCGAATCCACAATCCTGCTAGTCCTTCGATTGAGAAATATCCACCGGAGGTTGCTTTTTCATGGGTTGCCGGCGCTTGCCGGCATAAGGAAATGCGCGGGATGCGAAGGGCGTTTCATACAGCCAACATCAAATGCGCTTCGGGCATCAAATCTTTCAACTTGAATTCGAGCGCTGGTGACCCCCTTTGATTGCTCGACTTGGAATTCTGAAGGTTGCACTCGTGTGCGTGTCCGTGGCCCTTGGCTGCGCCGCAAACGCGCAGGTTTATCAGGTTGGGTCCGGCGCATCGAAGAAGGCGCAGACTCGAACGGAGGGCTCCCAGTCCCCGGCGCAATCGCTGGGATGGGGATCGAATATTCAGAACGCACGGCTGGCACGCGCTGCGCAGTTGGCGCTGCAGCGCGGAGACCGTGCGCAGGCAGTCGAATATGCACAGCGCGCCGCGCAGGCGGCGCCGAACGATCCGCAGATTTGGTTCCTTCTCGGCTATGCGGCGCGCCTCGATGGTAATTACGGGCTCTCGATGAATGCGTACAATCATGGCCTTCGACTCAACCCCTCAGCGCTGGATGGAGTTTCAGGCCTGGCGCAGGACGAAAGCCTGATGGGTCGAACCGAAGACGCCGAGCGCCTCCTCAAACAGGTGGTGTCATCCAATCCCAGGCGCATAGACGATGTTCAGCTATTGGGAAATATTTATATGAGATCGAAAGATTACGCCGATGCGGTGAAGTGGCTGAGCAGTGCAGAGAGACTTCGGCCGGACGCCCGTTCGGAGGTTTTGCTGGCCATCTGTTATCAGCAGCTCAAGCAGATGTCTTTGGCGAGCCAGTACCTTAAGATGGCCGAGCATAGAGCTCCGGGCAATGTCGACGTGCAGCGGACGCTGGCGGGATATTACAACGACCTTGGACAGTACTCTGAGGCGATCGCCGCGCTGAGAGCGATCCGCAGTCCGAAACCAGATGTTCTGGCGGAGTTGGCGTATGCTTACCAGCTTGACGGCAAGACGGGAGACTCCGCGAAGCTTTATGCGCAGGCGGCGAATGCGGAGCCAAGGGATCTGGATATTCAGTTGGCCGCGGCGCAGGCGGAAGTCGCCGCCGGCTCAATTGGGGACGCGGACCCGTTCGTGAAGCGGGCCTCATCGATCAATGCCAATTCCTACCGTCTGCATGCAATCAAGGGCGAGATCGCGCAACAGCAGGAACATGACGCGGATGCCGTCCGGGAATACCAGGCCGCATTGGCCAGCCTCCCCGCGAGCCCGGTTGAGGGACCTCTCTATGGCATCCAATTGCACATGGATTTGGTGGGCCTGTATCAGAACTTAGCGAACACAGACGCCGCACACAGCCAACTCAGGATCGCTCAGAACGAGATCGAGGCAATCAATGAGTCCGAGGCCAACCAGGGTAACTATCTGCGTTTGAAAGCATTAATTGAAATGAACGCCGGCGACCTCGACGCAGCACTCGCCGCGGTCAAGGGCGCACTCGCAATCGACCATCTCAATCCGAGCGACCTACAGCTCGATGGGGACGTCCTGATGAAACTCGGGCGTACTGAAGACGCAATTGCCATCTATAGGAAAATCATCGCCACTGACCCGGACAACCGCTTTGCACTTGTGTCTCTCGGCTATGCCTCACGCGCGGCGGGGAATGACAAGGATGCGGAAAAATACTTCAAGCGGCTAGAGTCGGCGGATCCTTCATCTTATGTGCCTTTCCTCGCGCTCGGCGATCTTTACACCTCTCGACAGGATTACGGGCTGGCTCAGAGCTCCTATAGCAAGGGATACGTGCTGGCTCCGCGCAATGCAATGATTGTCGCGGGAGGTATAAACGCTGGAGTCGAGGCGCATAACATGGGCGTGGCAGCGCTATGGATGACTCGGGTTTCGGAGAGCATGGAGCATCAACCTGATCTCCTTCGCGAAGAAGAACGGTATCTGAGCTTCGATGGGAAATACCAGGAGTCGGCGGAGAAGGGTGAAGAAGCGATCAAAGCGCTTCCTCGCGACAGAGACGTGGTGGTCTATCTCGGTTACGACCTTCTTCATCTCAAAAAGTACGGCCAGTTACTCGCTCTGACAAAGAAATATTTCAATGTGCTTCCGAATGAGCCCGATATTCCGCTCCTTGAAGGTTATGTGTACAAACGCGACGGGCGTGACGAGGAAGCCCTTGCTGACTTTACGGAGGTACTTCGGCGCGATTCGAACGTAGTTACTGCCTATGTAAATCGCGGATATGTTCTGAACGATCTCCATCGGCCGCAAGATGCCGCTGATGACTTCGAATCGGCAATCGAGCGGGAACCCGGCGATGGCGAGGCGCACCTGGGCCTTGCCTATGCGGACCTGGATTTGCAACTGCCCGATGCGGCTCTTCGGCAGGCCGATTTCGCCGAACGCACAGAGGGAGATACCAGAGACATTCACGTGATCCGGGCGACGGCATACGGCCGCGAGGACATGCTCACTAAGGCGGCGACTGAATATAGGGCAGCGCTGAAATTTACTCCCAACGATAGCTCGCTTCATCTTGGCCTGGGAAATACCCTCTTTTCAGAGCGGAAGTACGCCGCGGCCGTGGACGAGCTGCAAGTGGCCGACAGACTTTCTCCGGGAAATGCAGACATTGAAGCCTTGATGGCGCGTACCTATGCAAACCTTCAGGATCGCAACCAGACTCTTCACTATGTGCAGTTGGCCGAGAGAGATGTAAGGCCAGTGACAACGGCGGCGAATGGTCCTGGAGACGAGACGAGCGGCATTCTAATCTCAACTGGCGAGGCATTAAGCACGCTCGGAGACCAGGGCGCCGCGTTGGAACGCTTTCGCAGAGCGCTGGAGGCGCCGCACAGCAACCGCGTAAGCGTACGCTTGGCGATCGCGCAAGTTATGGCTCAGCAAGGCCACTCACAAGCGGCGGAGAGACAGATCGCGCTGGCCTGGATGGAAGCCGAAGCGGGAGACACCGCCCGGCCCAGCGGCGCTCAGTATATCGCGGCGGCGGATGTGTTTCGCTCCGTGCACGATTACGAGTTATCGCAATCGTATCTCGGGCGCGCCAGGGCGGCAGGCGCACCGGATGAGGAGGTTCGCATCGGTCTGGCCAACAATGACCTGGCGCTGGGAGATACCGCGAGGGCGCAGGCCGAACTTTCCGCCATTCGCCCGGCGGACGGCGCGCCCGACTACCAACTTCTGCTGGCCGAAGCCAACGTCTTCCGCCAGGAACACGAGGACGCTAAGGCGCTGACAAAGTTTGCTCAGGCTTCCAGCGCCGTGGGCGACGATCAGGCGGCCGTGCAGGACATGCTGCAGGCGGGGGCGGACGAAGGACTGCGCGTAACTCCAGCCTTGAGCGTGCTCTCCGACTTTTCCGTGGCGCCGATCTTCGAAGACACGACCGTCTACGTGCTGGATTCGAAGCTGGACGGTGTGGCTCCGGTGCCCAGCTTCGACGCGGCGCTGCTTCCTCCACCGCGCTCATCGATGCAAACGCAATGGACAGACGCGTTCCACCTTCATCTCGGCCCTCTGCCCACCGCGAGCGGGTTCTATCAATTGCGAAATGCGCGCGGCCTTATTTCAGTGCCCAGCACAAGCTCCATCGTGAATCGGGATACGACCGACAACAGCTTCAACTTCGGGCTGAATCCGACGGTTCACATTGGAAGCAATGTCATGACCTTCAATAGCGGCATCCAGGCAACCGTCCGCCGCGACTCCCGAGATCCTTTCGACATGGATGAGAATCTCTTTCGCATGTTTACTTATGTCTCGACCAGTTCGTTCTTCAACGCAGTGTCAGTCAGCGGCTACGTCGTCCGGGATACAGGTTCGTTCACCCGCAGCAATCTAAACTCGCATTCGCTTTCCGGTGCTGTTGACTTTCAGGTAGGTGCGCCCTGGGGGCACACCGCGCTGCTCACGGGATGGGGAGAGAGCGACCAACAGTTTTCGCCCGGCAATATCGAGGACTACTACACCTCGTCATATGTTGGAATTGAGCGCAAGTTTGCCCAGCGGCTGAATGTGAGAGCGATCGTGGAAGATCTCCGCGCATGGCGTGTTTTCGGAGGACGCTCGGCAATTGCCCAAGACCTGCGGCCGGCTGGAAGCGTTGAGTTCAGGCCGACGCGCAACTGGGATGTGCAGGTCTCAAGCGCCTACTCCAGCACGCGAGGGTTTCATGTGTACGACGCGACACAAAACGGCGTTTCCATCTCGTACTCGATTCCATTCCGCCGAATGTTCAGCGACAACGGCGGCACATTTCCATTGCAGTATCCGATCCGGTTCTCGGGGGGCCTGCAGCAAGAGACTTTCATAAACTTCCCCGGCTCCCAAAGAGAACAGTTCAGGCCGTATGTGCAAGTCAGCATATTTTGAAGGTGAATCACAATGAAAATTTGCCTTGTGGGAACTTTTCCCCCGAGCGGACGCCAGTTGAACGAGTACGCATTTTATATTGCGCGCGAGTTACAGCGCAATCCGGAAGTTGAATTGACCGTTCTCGCTGACGAGCTGACCGAATATGAGTTCGCGACCGATCAAGACGGCAAGCCGTTGAAAGCCTGCCAGCAGCCGGAACTCGCTGGTTTCAATGTGATTCGCCGCTGGAAATTTGGCAGCTTGGCTAATCCTGCACGCCTGATCGGCGCGATCCGCGCATTGAAGCCCGATGTTGTTTGGTATAACCTTGTCTTCTCCAGCTTTGCAACGCCTGACAAGCCCCTCGCCGCGTTCGCGGGACTATCCGCTCCCGCTCTCACGCGAGCCGCCGGATTTTACACGCACATTACTCTCCACCACATTATCGAACATGTGGATTTCGCAGCAGCCGGCGTGCGGCGGGAAAAGCTTTTTCGGATAGGAACAAATCTCGCGACCAGGGTTTTGCTAAAGGCAAATTCGGTGTCCGTCCTCCTGCCCGGCTATTATCGGACGCTGAGGAAGAAGTATTCAGCGCAGAACGTGCTGCTGGGCACGCACGGGACGTTCGCTTCGGTTCCCGAGCGTCCGGATTTCACCCGGCGCGGAAATCCGGACAGACGCATTCTGGCAATTGGACATTGGGGAACCTATAAGCGGCTGGAAACGCTGATGAAGGCATTCCCCGAGGTGCTCAAGAAGATTCCGAACGCAAGGCTCGTGATTGCGGGTGCCAATCATCACACGAAGCCCGGCTATTGGGAGTCGATTCGCGCGGCTCAGCCTCCGCACCTGCCCATAGACTTTCGTGGGTATGTACCCGAAGAGGAGATTCCCGGGCTTTTTCAATCGACTTCCGTCGTCGTCTTGCCATATGACTCGGCAACCGGGTCGAGCGGGCCCGCCCATCAGGCATGCGAGTTCGGAATTCCCGTCGTCTCTGTCGACATTCCAGATTTCAGAGAGATGGCCATAAACGAAAATATGTCAGTCCGCTTCTACAAGCCGGGCGATGCCGGCGAGCTGGCCCAGCAGCTAATAGCAATTTTGCAGTCGCCGGAGTTAGAGCGACGCATGGCGGAGCACAACTGTGAAGCGGGAGTTGAGATGACTATGAGTCGCGTGGTTGGTGAATACCTCCGCTGGTTTGAACTCAACCTATGCAAGCGGGCTATCGCAAAAGCGGAGAGGGCGATACGTCAGTCACGACAGAACGAGGTCGCTTCCGCACGCTAGAGAAGCTTTGGTTGAGTTAGTCTGCGAACGCGTACCCTCTCGCATGAGCGAATAGCACGAAATTCGCGCACACGCGAGCATCCAGGACCGACCCAGGATTCATCTAACTGAGCACGTAGAGGAATGGAAAGTCGTGCCGGTCTCGCTTGGCCCCCGGAAACGCCGGGCCCGAAATTGGACTTGCACGCGATTCGCACAAATTGCCGAGCGCCGTAATGGAGTAAGGGTGTCGCCGGGGGCACCTAGTTTCGCTGCGATCCGTTAGGTCAATCGGCATTCGCTGAAGAATGTGTTCCTTCACATGACATGAGGGAGAGTGGTATGCCCACAGACCGCACGCAGAGGTTTCTCCGTTACATATTCGGCTCAGGCGCACTTGGTATATCCCTCGCGCTCCTCCTGAGTGGCTGCGGTGGTTCCTTCTCCGGGTCGGTGACCGCGCCGGAGGTCATCATCTCCGCGAGTCCGACATCGGTTGCACAGGGGGACTCATCGACGCTGACTGTCACGGCGGCCAATGCTGCTCAGCTAACGATGACCGGAACCGACGGCAGTAATTACAGCATGGCGACGAGCGGTGGAACTCAAGCGGTGACTCCGGCCGCAACCACGACGTACACAGCAGTAGCGACGGGGACCGGGCCTAGCGCCTCGGCAAGTGTGACTGTGACGGTAACGGCAGCGGTCTCCGGGCCGGTTGTGACCATCTCCGCCGATCCCAGCACCATTACTTCAGGAAATTCGTCTATCTTGACTGTGACCGCCACGAACGCCACTCAAGTGACGGTGACGGGCAGCGACGGTAGTTCTTATAGCCTGCAGCCCAGCGGAGGCACGCAGGCAGTCAGTCCGACAGCGACCACGACTTATACCACGACTGCGACAAACTCGGGGGGAACCACTTCGGCGGAAGCGACGGTGACTGTTACCGCCGCCGAAGGCGTCGACTCCATCGACCATGTGATCTTCATGCTTCAGGAGAACCACACTTTCGATAATTACTTCGGAATGCTGAATCCTTACCGGGTGGCTAATGGGTGGAACGTCGGCGACGATGGAAATACCTACAATGTGGACGGTATAGACGACAAGCTCGACACTATCAGCAACTCCGACGATGCAGGCACATCGTACTCGCTGTTCAAACTTACCAGCACCTGCGTTGAGGACATGAGCTCAGCCTGGCTCTCCAGCTATGGCGATGTGAACCGCTACAACTTTAGCGCATCGCGCCCGATCAACATGGACGGTTTTGTCCACAACCAGGAGGGTTACGCGAACAGTTGCCAAACCGCGCCGGGCGGCACCTGCGCGGGAAGCTTCCCGGATTTAACAGGGCAAGTCGCGATGGGCTATTACGACCAAACCTTTCTTAATTACTACTACTACATGGCGTCGCAATTCGCGGTCTCCGACCGCTGGTTCTCGCCGGTGGCAAGTTACAGCGTGGACAATCGAATTGCGACCTTTACCGGAGGGACGACGCAGGGCCTGGCGTACAATCCTGGGAGCGATGGATTACCGCAACTCGACATTAACAACATCTTTGAAGAGCTCGACCAGGCGAATGTGTCCTGGAAGATCTACTACACCGTAACGGAGGGCTATTGCCTGGAAGAGGACGATTGTCCCACGTCGGGAAACTCGTTGTATCCGGCGACGTCCTTTTCAAATCTGACCTATTCGTTCCAGTATCTGTATAAGAATCCATCAGGCTCTGCCTGCACGCCTCCCACGGAGCCATCGAGCGTGGTGGGCGATTCGTCTAACTCGTTCTGCATCGACCCGAACCAAATTGCGCCTCTGTCACAATACTTCACCGATTTGAGCAACGATACGCTTCCGAGCTTTGCATTCATTGAAGCCGGCTACGGGAACAACGACGAGCATCCGGGATCGGGCCAATCGATCCTGCTGGGTCAGGCCGAAGTAGCAAACATCGTGAACTCGCTTATGTCGAGTTCGTCCTGGCTCGATTCTGTTTTCTTCCTGAGTTACGACGAGGGCGGCGGACCTTACGATCACGTACCGCCGGTGCCGGGCCACTCGAACGACAACACTGATGCATCGCTGGGAACCCTTCCGGATATTTCGTCGATAGCAGTGAACCCAGACAGTTATTATCCCTGTGCGCCTTCGGGCGGCACGCCAACGACCCACTGCGATCTGCATCCGAAAGATCCTGGCACCAACGCTAGCGACGCCGCGGCCCAACAGGGATTTGCTGCGCAACTCGGGTTCCGCGTGCCGAACATGGTAATTTCGCCTTTCACCCGCCGGCACTATGTTTCGCATATTCCGATGGATCACACAGCGGTCATCAAGTTCGTGGAGGGCCGTTTTATCGGGTCATCGGCACACCTGACGGCGCGGGACGCCGCGCAGCCGAACCTGCTGGATTTTTTCGATTTCACGGCTATCCCCTGGGCCACGCCGCCGATACCGCCGACACCTGCGTCAAAGCAGTCGCTCGGTTACAATCCGTGCACGCCATCGGATTTTGCTCCGTCGTCGGCCCGGCAGCAAAAGCTTAAGTAGTGGCGTACGGCTGATGAGTCCGATGAGAAGCCGCAGCCAGCGGCTAATTCGGCCCGGCCGCGCGATGAGCTTCGAGTTTCTATGAGACGACCTCGAACGGGTGCATCATGTCGTTGTCTTCGTGTTCCACAACGTGGCAGTGGAAGACGTACTTGCCGGTGAAGCCCTCAAAGGGAACCAGAATGGTGAGCACCTCGTGCGGGTTGACGATCGCGGTATCCTTCCATCCGGCCTCGTTGGGCGCGGGTGGACGGGGCTTTCCCACCAGCTCGAGCTTGCCCTGGAGAAATGAGCCGTAGTCGAATCCCTGCCGTTCGAGAATCTGAAACTGTACAAGGTGCAGGTGCATGGGATGCGCGTCGTCGGTCATATTGATGAATCGCCATTTCTCTATGGTCCCTAACTTCGGAAATTCGGTCGTAGGATCGGAGTATCCTTTGTGGTCGATGAACATTCCCAGCGATCTTCCCCGCGCGTTCATGCGCTCGGTGAGGACAAAGTTGCGCGTGGCCACGGATTGGCTGGGGTTCAGCCGCGGCAACGATATGGGCGACGCCATGCTGAAGGATTTCCGCGTGGCGGACAGCGGCAGGTTGACGCGAAACTGCATGAGCTCGTACAGCGGCGGATAGATGGGATGCAAAAGGTTCCATCCCGGATAGGGCGCCATGGCGTTATTCATCAGGGTAACGGCCTTGCCGGCGAGGCGCGAAAAGTCCACGATCAGATCGGCGCGTTCGGCGGGAGCGATCAGGAGTTTCTCGAGCGCAACCGGACGTTCGAGCAGCCCACCATCGCTGCCTATCTGATGAAAGGTCAGGAGCGAAGGAATGTCGGTGGGGCTTTTAGCCAGATTGAAATAAAGGCCGTAGAAACGCGCGTTGCACGCATTCAAGAGGCGGAAACGATACATGCGGGGCTCGACATCGAGATAGGGATAGACCGCGCCGTTCACGATGGGAAGGCTGCCAAAGGAGTTCGGCCCCCAGACGCCCTGCGGCAGAGCTATCCCGCCCTCCTGCGTGGGGGCGTAGACCAGTTGCCCACGGTTATCCAGGGTGCGGTCCTGGAGCGAGAGCGGAATTTCGTAATCGCCGGAGGGCAGGTTCATGGCCAACTCCTGCTCGTCGCGCAGGAGATAGAAACCCGAGAGGCCGGCATAGACATTCAAACGCGTGATGCCGAGGGCGTGATCGTGGTACCAAAGTGTCGCGGCACGTTGGTCGTTGGGATAAGTAAACCGCACACTCTGGCCGGGAGTGAACCATTTTTCAGGCAGGCCGTCGCTGAAAGACGATGTGCGCGAACCGTGGAGATGAGGCACTGTGCGGACTGCCGGAGTTGGCGGCATGGCACCGTGGATGTGCCGGTCCACAGGAAAGATATGCTGCAGGGGCAGGTGGTTTTCCCATTCCACTTCAATGGAGCGGCCGCGCATTGCCTCGAAGGTCGGGCCGGGATAGTGACCTTCATAACCCCAGATTTTTGCTGGCGGAAGCTGCGAGTGTAACCGGTGGCTGGACTCCAACATACGAACGCGGTATAAGTCGCCGGTCTTGCGAGTTTCCTCGGGCATCAATCGCGTTGGAATGGGCAGCGGGTCGATAAAACGATCCAATGCGTCCGGTGTGCGATCTCCAGGCGGAATAACCGGATTGCTCTTCGCTGCTTGAGCGTCGATGCTTTTGCCTAGAACCAGAGCCGGTACAGATGCAAAACCGATTTTCAGAAAATCGCGCCTGCTCTTTGAATCCATTCCCTCTCCGGAGTTGTCGCGAACGGTGACGCTACTCCAAGCATAGCCCTATTAAGCGAGAACCGGGCCGAGCACGCACAGCCGGGGAGGGCGTCCGGCAAAGTGGAGCGCTCAAAGGCAGATCGGAAACTCGCTGAATGGCATTAATTCGGAGTAATCTCGCTGGCGACGTAGCGCGATCCGTCGTAACTTGCCGTCACAGTGACTTTCTCTCCAGGATGAAGACTGGCGCTGACCGGGAAGCGGCCGGGATCGAAAGAAATCTGGTAGCTCTTTCCGTCGCGTGGGTCGACCAGGACCAATTGACCCGCGGGAACGTCGAGATAGGTAATATGCCCAGCGAAGATGAATGCCGAGCCTGGGGTCGCAAGGATCGTGATCTGGCTGGCGACGGCGCTGCCTCTTTGCCGCGACGCGAAGCGGATGGAGACGAGAGCTCCTCTGACAAGATCCGACAGCCCCGAACTCCCGGAGGTGAACACATGCTCGCCGACGCGATTAATAGGTGTGCTTGCCGGTACGAACAAATGAACGGGTTGGGGCGAGAGCGTTGAATCGACGGATAACTCACCGGTGGAGGGGTTATAGCTCAACACAAGGCCCTGACAGTCGCCCTGGGGCGCCTGCGACAGGATATGAATGCTGATGGCGAAGACATTCGAGCCATCGAGGGAAGTTTGCACCGAAGCAAAGTCGGAGGGCCCAAGATTGAAAAGCGGAATGCGGACTCCGTTGCGATAAACCTGAGTCCGCGCATCGAAGAGAATCTTCATCGGCCGTTCGCCGTGGACGTGAAGCGAGAACTGATCGAGGACGGGATTCACGTTGCGAATCTCGCCGCCCATGATGGTGCTAACCCCTTTCGGCAGAGGAGGCAACGAGGGCAGATCGCCGGAGGGAGGATCCGGCTTGGAAGGCGGATTCGGGGCGCTAACTTTCTGCGGGCCCGAGTTTGCGAACGACAGTTGAGCCAGCGCCATGGCGCCGAGCATAACTACCGTCAGAGATCGAACCATTTCTGCGCACACCTGCCTTTCGCATTTAGACAACTACTTCGATGAGTCTGAGCGTCTTGTGGTGGTCTGCGACGGGGCAAGAAGGGAGACCGGGCTACGCGGAGGGCAACGGGGGTACGCGCACCGCATCTAACTCTGGTGTGCGTAAAGCTGCACTGCGGTTACCCGCGAATCCCTGTTGGGGACTTGAATAGAAAACAATGCCGAGCACACTATTCAAACTGATCGCAGCCAGCGCAGGTGTAGCAACCCTTGGAGCACACATTGCATTGGCGCAGGCCACTCTGAGGATTACGATCCCGAGGCGCAGCAGGCTCACGCCCGTGCAGCGCCTGAATCGGGAGGGGGTGGAGGCGGTAAGCAAGCACGACTACTCCAAAGCCGCGGATCTCTTTTACAAGGCGTACCTTTACGATCCCGCCGATCCGTTTACGCTCAACAATCTCGGTTATGTCTCTGAGTTACGGGGCCAACTGGACCGCGCCGACACATTTTACAAGCTGGCGTCGGAACAGGGATCGAATGCCGACATCGCCTTGAGCAACGTGAAGGGCCTGGAAGGGAAACCGATGATGGCCGCGTTCGAGAGCATTCGCACCACAGCGATGCAGGTGAACCGGATGAATGTGGACGCGATGCAGCTTCTCTCGAAAAACAGGGGATTCGAAGCCGTAGGCCTGTTGCAGCGGGCGCTCAAGACGGAGCCGGAGAATCCATTTACGCTGAACAATCTGGGCGTAGCGGAAGAGGCGGTCGGCGATTTTGGGGATGCTCTGCGGTACTACAATGCGGCGGCGGAATCGGGCTCTTCAGAGGCGGTGGTGGTTACGCGGGATGCGGCGTGGAGCGGAAAACCGGTGAGCCAGACAGCAGCGGCGAACGCCGCGCGGCTGGAAGAGCTGATGCGGAATGGGAGCACGGCGGCGCTCGAGGCCGCGATGTACAACCTGCGCGGAGTATATGCCGTGGACGAAAACGATCCGGAGGCGGCGAAGGCAGATTTTCTCCGTGCTTACTCACTGGATCCAACCAACGCATTTTCGCTCAACAACCGGGGATATGTAGCGGAGATGAACGGCGATCTTGAGTCGGCGCAGTTTTTCTACGAGAAGGCACAGCAGGCGGAGGGTTCCGGCTTACATGTGGGGCTGGCGACGGCGAGTTCGGCGCAGGGGCGGCCACTTTCACAGGTGGCAACAGACAGCAATGAAAAGGTGGATGGCGCGCTGTCGCAATATAGCCAGGATCGGCGCCTCGAAACAGGCCCGATCGTGCTGACGCCGCGCGGCGGGGCGTCGTTGGCGAATCCGCCGGTCACGCCGGAACATCAGCCGCCATCAAATGCTCCGCAATCGGCCACACCACAACCACCACACAACTAAGGACCTGCAGCGATGCGCAAACCAGCCTTCGAGTCTATGTCACATTCATCGATGATTCTGCTTTCGCGGTTGCTTTTGCACGCAGAGGAGGATTGGAAAGCGTCCACCGCCAGGGCAACGCTGAGTTGGGAGCTCAGGAACTTCGGCCGCGACGAATTCGAGGACTTAACCGCGCTGGCGCAATCGAACCACGTGGTTGTCCGCGGCCTGCATGCAGTTAAGGAGTTGCTGGGCGAAGACCATGGCGCTGTCCAGATCGAATGGGCGTCCAGCGCGCTCGTGGCTGAGCGGGCGCGCATCGCGAGAGCAATTCATGTTCTCCATGAGATCTGCAATGCATTCGAGGAGCGCGCGCTGGGCGCGATGGTGATCAAATCGCTCGATCACTGGCCGGATCTGGGTAGCGATCTGGATCTCTATACCAATGCCGATCCAGAGGACGTATCGAAGCTGATGCTGAACCGCTTCCATGCGCAGATTGCGCCGCGGAGCCTGGGCGACCGGCTGGCGCGTAAGTGGAATTTTCTAATTACCGGATTGCCTGAAGCAGTCGAAGTGCATGTGGGACGCATGGGGCAGACGGGAGAGCAGGCCGCGCTCGCTTCGTCGTTGCTGAAAGGCGGCAGGATGGTGCTGCTGGGTGGATACGGTTTCCGCGTTCCCTCGGCTTCGGGCCGGCTTATGATTTCAACACTGCAACGGATGTATCGCCATTTCTATTTCCGGTTGTGCGACGTTGCGGACACGGCCGCGCTCGCAGATGCGGGCGGAATCGACTACGAAGAACTGCGTTCCCAGGCAAAAAGCGCAGGCATCTGGGAGGGTGTGGCGACTTTTCTCAAGATTGTGTCGGACTACGTGAGGAGTTACCGCGGTATGGGGCTGGGTATGCCGCAATTCGTAAAAGAGGCAGCGCATTTTGGCGGCGGCGAAGTTTACTTCGGGCGCGGTTTTCTGCGTGTGCCGATTCTGCCGCAATCAGCCCGGCTCTATGGATCGCAACTGGCGGGCGTGCTGGGGCGTGGCGAACTCAAAAACGGCGTCCGGCTCAGCCTTTTGCCGTGGCTTGCCACGGCGGCTGTGGTCGGGCAAAGGCTTACTGGAAGCGATAAGGGGATCTGGTAGGCGCAATCCGGGGCTTCGGTTGGAAACGGGGAGGAATGCCGCATGTCTCCGCCGACGGCCAAAGCCCGGTTAACCAGGAGAGGGGGAAGCCGAGGAGCAATCCCCGGCAAAATTCTATGAGCGATTTGGCAACGCGGGCTCCCAGACCAGTTTTGCGCGGGAGGCAATCGGCAACGGATTCCGGCGGCGGACAGCGTGAGGCGGAACGATACAACAGCACATCGCTTGCCGTTCAAGAGGCTTATGCCTTTCGTGGTTCGCCGGCGGCATCGGATGACGAGGACACGCTATCCGAGACGCGGCTGCCACGGCCGCGCCTGATCTCCAAGCGGACCGGCGCGGCGGACGGCGTTCCGAGCTCGGCGATCTGGAAGGGTCTCGATCCCCTGGCCGAGGAGCGGGGAGGCGGCTCGAGATATACTTCCTTCGCGATTCACGTGCTGGCCATCACGGCGGTGTTGTGGTGGAGCTTGACGGCGCACAATCGCATTGTGCAGTCGGCCATGACGGCGACGCCGCTGGTTACGCTTTACGATCCGCCGCCGTTGAACCCGCCGCTCCTGAAAGTGGCGAAACCTATGCACGGCGGCGGGGGCGGAGGCGAACATCGGATCGTGGATCCAAACCTGGGACGACGGCCGAAGGTCGCCCGGGTGCAGATGCTGCCTCCACAGATTCAAAGGGTGGTTCAGCCGCCGATTCCGGTGCAGCCGACGATCCAGGCGAATCTGCCGATGGACAGCAAGCTGCCGAATCTGGGCATGACGCATTCAATGCAAGTGGCGATGGCTTCGCAAGGTAGCGGCAGCGAGAGCGGGTTCGGCGTCGGCATTGGCGGAGGTCTGGGCCAAGGCCGCGGCGCCGGAGCCGGGCCGGGAAGCGGCGGCGGCTACGGCGGCGGCGTGATGAGCGTGGGCGGCGGGGTGAGCGCGCCGCAGGTTGTCTATTCACCCGATCCCCAATTCACCTCGCAGGCGCGGCAGGCGGATTATCAAGGGACCGTCGCGATTCAGCTCATCGTGGACGCATCGGGAAATCCGCAGGACATTCATGTGGTTCGGCATCTTGGCATGGGGCTCGACCAGGAGGCTGTTGATGCGGTCAGGCAATACCGGTTCCGGCCGGCAATGTATGAAGGACACCCGGTCGCGGTGCAGATGATTATCGAGGTCGGATTCCATCTGCATTGAGTGCGGTAGGCGACTATCGATAGAGGAGCCGCGCGCGGCTCCTCTTCTCTTAGATGAATATCAAGCTGATTCCGGCGAGGGACGCGGTGCGGACGAAATCGACCGATTGAGAGACAATTAGAGCGAAACCAGGGTTCCTGTGTCCTCTTTAGT
>JBOGLX010000214.1:0-2412 GCA_050745765.1 Occallatibacter sp.
GCTTCTGCGGTGATGAAATGGCGCTGGTAAAAGGTTGGATTGAAGAACCCCATGAAGACACCCTGCCGCTGGCCCGCATAACCAAAGGCCAAACCGTTGTAGCCGATATCGAGTGAGAAGTTTCCGGCCGCGACCACGGTCCGACTCAGCTTTAATGAAGCGCCATTCCCCGAATCGCGTCCGCTTCGTTCAAGCGCGGCGCCGCCCCGGCTGTTGATCGTCTGATCGTACACTGACGATACGTCCCGGTCGTGGAAGAGGGTCACACCCAGCCGGGTTCGGGGATCAAAATTATAGCGGGCTCCGCCCTCGATGCGCGTCTGCCGAGCTCCAAATCGAGCCGCGGCGGGAGTGTAAGTGATGGCGGTTTGCGACACCGTAAAATTCAAAGTGAGCTTTGGAGTTAAGCGGAGGCTGGAACCCAGGTAGCCCACAGGAGTAAGGCCGACGGTAGGGATCGCGGTTGATGCCGCCCCGCTTTCGAAGATCTCGCCGGGCCCCATGCGAACCAATCCCAAACCACCTCTCAGCGTCAACCCGCCGGAGAACTGCGTGGCTTGGCCGTAGAGAATTTCCTCTGGTGCCGCCGCGCCTTGAATTCCGCCCGAAGGACTATTGGTTGGAGTAACCGCGGTCAAGACGTAGGAGCTCGTTCGCGGAAAAGCCCGGAAGCCGATTCGGGTGGATGCTCCGTAGCTATTGAGGTCTTCCAATTCGCCGCCCGGCATCAAAACGCCGGAAGGCGCAAGAAACGGACTGCCGAAAGACGTTTCTCGCGCATAGTAGGCGGATGTTTGAAGAGTGAGCGGAGATTGCGCGCGCCACTGGCGCCTGATTTGCTGGACCTCCTGATTGTCTGGACTCAGCGCGGATGCCTGGTCAAGCGCGGCAAGCGCCGCCTTTCTCTTGTGCAAGGCGCTCTCAATTCGAGCCAACAGCAACAGCGCGTCGAAATCTTTGGGCCGTTCGTCCGCGAGGTTCCGGACGAGGGGGAGGGCGCGGTCGAGATCACCCAAGTAGTAATCAATTCGCGCCGCTCCGTAAAGCGCGTCCGGGTCCTGAAAGTTTTGTCCCAAGAGCACCTCGTATTCCTTCTCGGCTGCTTCGAGCCTGCCGTGCCGCAAGTCCAGGTTTGCCAAGTCGAGCTCGGCCTCGCGGCTGCCGGGATACACGCGCAGAAAATTCTCCAAACGCTTCCGCGCGTCTTCATCGTCGTGAAGGCGAAGGTCGAGCCGCACAATGGCAAGCTGATATTGCCCATCCGAGGGGTATTCGGCGGAGAGTCTTCTCTCGATGCGTCGCGATTCCTTAAGCTGGCCCGACCAGTCATACGTTTTCGCGAGATTTTCAAGCACAACTCTGCTGTCTGGCGTTTGCTTCAGCATGCTCTCGTATACGGCTATCGCCGGGCCGTATTGATGGTCCCAGGCCAAGAGATTGGCGAGCTCAGCCTGAAGGTCCTGGTCGCGAGGCTCGGCTTGAATCGCTCGCCGTTCGAGACGAATCGCCTCCGCAAAGTACTGCAATTGGGCGGACGCTTTAGCCAGGTCCCGGAGAGCTTCTTCATCGGTTGGATACGCAGCCAGATAGCTCACGTCATCTCCGAGGCGGGCGGCGGGTGGCGCGCCCGGCCGGGGACGCATCGCCTTCCGGCGCCGCAGATCGCCGGCTCGCAAGATCGAGGCGAGCGCCTGGTGATTTGCGGCGTCTTCTGGACGCACCAGGGCAAGCCGCTGAAAAATCAGCCTCGCTTGGTGGAGATGGCCGGTCCACAACAGAACAAGTGCGGTGCCCTGAAGCGCAGCATAATTTGCGGACTGCTGGCGGAGGACTTTAGCATAGACTTCGAGGGAGCTCGCGTAACAGCCGTTCGCCGAGAGCGCGCCAGCCAAACCAAGCCTTCCGCCCAAATTACCGGGATCGAGTTCGAGCAGCGACCGAAAGAGGCGGGCCGCGTCGGAATAGCGGCGCGCCCGCATCATGGCTTCGCCCAACACGTACAATACGCCGGGCTGGCGATTGCCGTAGACCCGAAACTGCCGATCCTGATCGATGTCTCCACCACGTCCACGGCATCGCCGGGCTTCGGCAGCAATCGCCGGTTGGAGTTGAGCTTGCCGGCCGGACGCGGCCACTGTGGCGCGGGAATTGTTGTTGTCCGGTAAGCTCCAGCTCACGGGCGGCATCACGGCTGGTTCCGGGAGCGCCTGCATACGCGCCGGCGGGAACAACACCCAGAGGCCCAAAGCGAGCACAACCGCCATCACACAAGACGCTTTCAGACTCACCGCTTTCGACTCCTCCTCCCCACCCCTGCTGCTTTTCGCTTTGCGAGAAATGAAGACGGCTGGCGCAGAGCGAAGCTCTGCGGCCGAGCTCAAATTGCGGCGAGGCATTGCCACGACCAGGGGC
>JBOGLX010000215.1:0-2162 GCA_050745765.1 Occallatibacter sp.
CAGTTCTTCGACGTATGGGGGCCGGAGGAGAACGAATCCGCGCGTAATCAGAGCATCGTTGTATACGCGCCGGTCAGCATGAACCTGCGCGCAGCGCAGCGCGGTGGCTGGACGATCGTGCATCATACCGAGGGCGACACCGATGTGTTCACAGCAACGCTGGCCGAGCACCACGCCGAGTTTCCCGGCATTTTGACCGTAGACTCTTCCGATTACAGTCCAATCTTTGAGGTCACCAGCTTTCCTACCTGGGCCTCGGTGGGCAAGGCCTACTGGGCGCGCGCGCAGGCGAAGGCGGCAGTGACGCCGCTGGTGAGGCAGGTGGCCGATCGAGTTGCCGGCAAGCTGCACGGCTGGGCTGCGGTAAAGGCGGTGTACACGTGGGAGTCGGAGCACATCCACTACATCGGCCTGGAGCTGGGCGTGGGCGGCTATGTACCGATCTCGGCTAACACTACAGAAGGTGTCCCAGAGTCCGTTGGAGGTGAGCGGCGGTCCAGTTCATTTTAGGCGACCTCCTGTTGAAGCAGCACTTCTTTTCGACCCAACGCCGCCTTCAGCATCCACAGATCCCGGTAACCCATGATCTTCCGAAAATTCTGCTCGGTCATGAGCAGCGCGGCGGCGGCCCAGCGCAGCACCATTTTGCCGTCGCGCCAACGACAGACGCGTCGCGTGCGCAGACGCACGCCGCTGTGCGGACTTTCGATGACGTTGGTTGAAACCAGGCAGCGAGCCAGGCTCGGCGACAAGCCCAGGTGGTTCACCGTGAACATGTCCGCCAGCCCCTCGCGCAAGCTGGCCGCCGCACTGGGATATTCTTGCTCCAACCATTCGGCCTGCTTTTCCAGCCGCGCCATGCCTTCCTTGGCCGGCAACCGAAAGGCTGCCCGCAGCGCCGCCTTGGTCTGGTCCTTCAGGTGTTCCGGCAAGTAGCCCATCACATTTTCAATCTTGTGATGGCGACAGCGTTGCACCGGATTCTCGGTTCCAAATACGGCATCAATCGCGGCCCGCAGCGCCTTCGAGCCGTCAATCACGAACAAGTATTTCCGATCCGTCGCCAGCCCTCGGCGCACCAAGTCTTCCAGCAGCCCTCGCGCTACCACCTGGTTCTCGCTGGCCCCTTCCGCGATGCCCAGCACGTGCTTGTGGCCTTCGGCGTCCACGCCCACCGCCACCAAAACGTGATGCTCGCCGAAGATCACTCCATCCAGGTAGAGGATCAGCAACCCCAGCTCCTCCAAGCGCCGCTCGCACAGCCGCTTCAACTCCTCTTCGCCGGCTTCGATCGCCTCTCGGCTCACGCTCGACCGCGACACCCCCACCGTCTCGGCCATCTCGGGCAGCACGGCCCGATATTGCCGCGTCGAGACCCCGCGTAGCAGAATCTCCAGCATTCGGCTCCCCAGTTTCTCTTCGCCCCGCATCGCTTCGTAGGCGGGAACGGGCACTTCGCCGCCTCCGCCCTGGCCCTTCTTCCGCAGTCGCGGCTTCACCACTCGCAGCTTCCGTTCCTTCACACAGATCGTGCCGCGCTCCCGCCCGTGCCAGCCCACGGCGCCGCCTTTCTTGCCCGGATGCGGCGGCCCGGCGATCTGCTCGGCCGAAAGCCTCAGCACCGCCTCGATCGTCGCCCGCCCCAAAACGTCAATCATCTCGTCTACCACCACCTGCGATTGCTCGATCAGCTCCACCATCGGCAACAGCCCCTGCCCGTGCTTCACCAGAAAATTCTTCAGCCCTTCGCTATCCCTTCCTTCGATGATGTGGTATGGTTTCTCCACGACGGTTCTCCTTTTCTCAGATTTTCTCAACCCGATTCTATCCGAACCGGGTCAGAGAACCGTCGCCCAACCTCTAACGGAATTCAGGACACCTTCTCGGCGCAGCGCCCGCATGGGAAACGCTCGATTGTTCTCGCGCTGGTTTGATGACATGATGGGCGGTAAGCATGTCGTGGTGGTCGTTGTGAGTGAGACTGCGCCCGCGCGGCATTGGGCGATAACGGCTTATCTGGTCAGCAGGCTAGGCCAAGGCGGTGTTGAATGGAAGCGAAATTGAGCTTCAAGTATGATCGTGAGGCAGACATCTTGCACATCGATAAGTGTCCTCCCTACGCGGGGCAGGAATCGGAAGAACTGGGTGACGACGTGATTGCC